>DQUX01000099.1 GCA_015662065.1 Anaerolineales bacterium
GTCGAAGTGGGCGTGGGGGTGGGCGTAGGGGTCGGCGGCACCGGCGTATTCGTTGCCGTCGGCGGCAATGGTGTATTCGTCGCCGCCGGCGTTGGACCAGGGGTGGGTGTGGAGGTGGGCGTAGACGTAGGGGTGCTGGTCGGCGTCGGGCCGAGGGTGGGCGTGGATGTGGGCGTGGGGGGAGGAGATGCGTTGGGCGCAATGACCGTCAGCCCCTCGTTGCTGACAATCCGGATGTACTCCGCCCCCGAAGCATCCCGGGCGTAGTCGAACACCACCGAGAGCCCCTCGGCGGTGACCCGCACACTCCGCGCCACAAACCGCCCGCCCAGCCGAGGCTCGACGGTGACCGTGGTGCAATCCACTCTCAGCCCGAGGGCCTCCCTCAAAAGCCACCAGGTCCCCACCAGGGGCTCCATATAGATCGATGTCTCCAAGTACATCCCGGCGTCTGTCGTATCCCACTCCCGCATCGTCTCATACGGTCCCATCCGGGTCCAGATGTCGAGGTAGAAATCGTTGGCGTATTGATCCCCCTGGCTGTTCTGCCCAAGCCGGTAGGAAGCGACAGCAGGGATCACGTTGGACACGCCGTTGAAGAAGCCGCCCTCCATCACATAGCCATTGCCAAAGAGATGGTCCGGCCTGTAGTTCTCGCTGTCCGTGCTGAGCCACCGGTAGTTGCGATCGGCGTCGTAGAACTCGGGTTTGGTGAACGTCGCCAGGAGATCCGACAGCCGACTGCTACCGATGTCCCCTCGCAGTATGGACAGCATCGTCTGGGTCCAGAAATCGGTGAAGACATCGCCCGAACCCGAACGGCTGCGGCCATCACGCCGGGGCAGGAAGAAACGAGCACCGTCATCCCAGAAGTAGGCGTCGAAATCGGCACGCATCGGGGCAACGTAATTGTCCAGCAGATCGGCGGCGGCAGCATCATCGCCCAGGAGCTGATATAGGCTGGCGGCGTCCTCATAGGCGTAGATGGTGTACCCGCTCTCCGCCGGATACACCCCCTCGATCATAGCAAGATCACCCATCGGCATGAGGAGATGCGGAAATAGGTTGCCATCAGCACCGTAGGCTGTATCGAAAATCTGCATAGCAGCAACCGTATCGGTGAAGACCGCTTCCTGCGATCGGACGAAGGCCACATCACCGGTGACGCGATAGTAGTTATGGAGACCGGTGAGCCAAAGGGCCGTCGCACACAGGTCGGAGTATTGGTACCGATGAGAGATCGCGTTAGCGTGGTCCCGGTAGAAGATGTCCGGGATGTTGCGTCCATACCAGTCCGGCAGCGGCGGCCAGTCCAGGATGTCCACCTTCCACCAATAGGCCCCGTCGTCAGGCGACTGATAGCGGATCTGACCGACGAGGTCTAGGTACTCACGATAAGCATCCAACCAGGCATCGGGCAACAGTTCCGGCACCTCAACGATAGGCCCGAGGACGTCGGGGGAGTAGGGGAACGCCTTGTCGCTGTAGTAGACTCGCGCGTGGGGGTTGACCAGATAGGTGCCGAACAGATTGGAGATCGCCAGCACAAACTTGAACGCCGGCAGGTCGGGGGCATCGAGGACAGGCAACTGGTTCAGGGCAGCGGTCCGAGCGTCCCGCAGCACGTCCAGATGCAAGCCCGGGTCGGCCCGGTCGGCCGCATCCAGGATCACGTTGCCGATGTAGACGTACTGCACCGGCTGGGCGACGATCTTGAGCGCCGAACGACCGTCGCTCTCACCCCCCATAACCTGCCTATCCAGAACGTCTGCGTTGAGATACTCCTCAAAGGAAAGATTGTTGGCACTCCAACTGGAGAGAGGAGCGCTACTGTAGAAGAAGACCTCTGTGCCGTCCCCATTATACCCCCGAATTGCCTCTTCAGTGCTCCGGAAGCTGACCAGGGTGCTGTCGTCGCCGTTGTACTCGACCGCCTGGTGGTAGTTCCGGCGGGGCTCCAGGTCGGAGACGACCAGGAGGTAGGCATCAGTCGGGTCATCTATGCTGACCTCGATGACACCGACAGCCTGGAGGGTATCCGGGGCGATATGGGAAATGTGCACTGTGACGGTGCGGCCCAAAACCGATACCTGATAACCGATGAAGTGAGGAGCTAGTATATAGTGGGAGATGGTACCCTCGGAGAGATAGGCCCGTTGAGCGGAAGCGCCGGAGCCGATGACCAAGCCGATCTTCGTCAGATGGGCCAGACAGATAATGTCCCACGCTTTGACGCGCATCACATCTCCCCCGCCCAGCCCGGAGAGGCTGTTGGGGTTGGAGAAGCGGAACGTGTCGGCAACGTCCGGGTGACCGGCCATAGAGACGGCCCCGTTCTCATTTACGAAGGCAGTCCAATCCCAGGGAAAGGTGGAGTCCGGTGTGGAGATGGCGATCTCGTAGGTGGACGGGTCCCAGGAGGCCGTATAGCTCGTGCCCCGCCGCCCGGTGAACGTGTACTCGTTGGGTGTCAGATCGTCGAAGGGCGCATCGGCCTGGGTCTCGCGGAGGGCTGTCAGCGGCAGCACGAGGCTGGCCAACACAGAAGCCACGAGCGCCCAACGAACTTGCCTCTTTACCCTCATCTCTACCTCTCCAATTGCCGTAGTGGCTGCTCGGCCGGCCAGGCTACGGCCTCCACCCCTTCCAGGAGCCGGACGATCCCTGCGGACCCATCCACGTGGACAAGCTGGCCGGTCCGAATGCGGCGGGCGGCATCCCCTACATTGAGCACGGCGGGCAGGCCGTACTCCCGGGCGATGATCGCCCCGTGGGAGAGGATGCCGCCGGCCTCGGTGACCAGGGCCCCCGCCGCTACGAGCAGCGGGGCCCAGCCGGGACTGGTGGCCGGCGCGACCAGCACCTCCCCCGGCTCCAGGTCCGCCCCATCATCCACCGTCCGCACGACCCGCGCCCGCCCGATGTAGGTCCCCGGGCTGGCGGCCAGCCCCCGCAGGAGCGGGCCGTCGCCGCCTTTGGGCGCAACGGGAGGGGCCACCTGGCACAGGCGACCGTCGGCCCGCTGGTCGAGGGCCCGCGGGGGGACGCCCTTTCGGTAGCCCTCCCACGCCCGGCGCCGCTCGACCACCCGCCTTCGGCCCTCCTCAGGCGTCCACTCCCCACCGACCAGCTCCGCAACCTCTCCGGTCGTCAGGAAGAAGATATCCTCCCGATCCTCCAACCGCCCCTCGGCGACCAGCCTTACCGCTATAGCCAGATAGAGATCGCGCAGCCGGCTATGGGCGAGGACGAAGTGGTACTTGAGGTTCTCACGAGCCAGAGTGAAGGTCCACGCCCAGCGGAGCAGGCGGCGGAAGAGTCGGCGCCGCAGCGGGTTCAACCGACGCTCGATCCGGGCGGTGGCGGCGATGCGGACGGCGGCCGGATCGACGGCCGGCCCCTCACCGGCGGCCCGCACTTGCGCCTGGAGCGCGCTCAGAATGGCGGTCGGGTCATCCCGCCAGCGGGGGGCGGCCAGCTCAAACTCCTGCACCGCGCCGTGACCGTGCTCGGCCAGGAAAGCCTCGATCCGGGCCCACAGAGCCCGGCCCGGCCCCGTCTCGGCCAGCCGCGCCGGAAGGGCCTGGGCGACCGTCCCCAGCACCAGATCACGCAGTTCCTTATCCTGACCGACCTCCCAGGCCAGAGCCGCCAGCGCCCGCCCCACCTCGGCGCTCCGCACCCCCGTCAGCCCGGCCGTGAGGGTGGCGGCGGTGACGCAGCCATCCGCATAACGGCTCAGTCCCTTGTCCAGAACCTGGTAGAGCAACTCGGCCATCACCGTCACGGCCAGATGGACCTCCATCACCCTGACCCCAAGACCCTGCCAGGTCTCTACCTGATCCAGCAGGTCCGCCGCGGGCAGCGTTGTCAGATCCAGGCCCTCCTCGGCGCGCCGCTGCGCCAGGATCGCCCCGACCACCGCCCTGCCCTCACCCGGCAGCCGCCAGAGCAGCCCCAGCGCCCTCAGGCCCATCAGCGCCAGCCGGGGCAGGGCCCACCAGCCAGCGTGTGAGATGTAGAAGCGACCCATCACCGCCTGGAAGAGGGTCTGATTGAGATAGACCCGCCCGTAGAAGCGGCCGAAGAGGCCGACGGAGACCCGGCCCATCCCCAGCCGGCGCAGAACGCCGGCGAAGGCGGTGTTGCCCAATGGCTCCAACACCGACCAACTCAGAGGCGTCACCGGATCGGGTACCACCTCCCCCACGTTATCCCGGGTCCAGCGGACGACGACCCTAGGGGCGACGGTGGCCAGCCGCGCCTGGAGGAGATGCACCCGCCCTGCCCTGTCCAGCGCCCACTCCATGTCCTGAGGCCGTCCCGCCCAGGCCTCTACCTCTCGCGCCAGGTGGACGATGGCCGCCAGTCGCGCGCCGTCCAGCAGCCCATCCCCCAGGGTACGGCAATCATCCCCCCGCCGGACGATGTAACGGCGCGGCTCGGCCTCTCCCCCCGCCAGCCCATCCCCCCATCCCTCCACCGCCTCGACCACGACCACGTCTTCCCGTCCGCTCACGGGATCGAGGGTAAAGGCCACCCCGGCCTGGGCAGCGTCCACCATCCGCTGCACGACGACGGCCATCGCAGGCTCCGCTTCTATCCCACGGGCACGCCGGTAGGCCATCGCCCGTTCACTCCAGAGGGAGGCCCAGCAGCGGCGGACCGCTGCCAGCAGCGCGTCGGTGCCGACGACGCCCAGGACCGTATCGTGCTGGCCGGCGAAGGAGGCCCTGCCGCCATCCTCGGCTGCCGCCGAGGAGCGAACCGCCACCGGGCCGGTTCCCAGCACCCGGTAGGCCCTGTCGACGGCCGCCGCGACCGCGGGCGGCATCTCCGCCCCTTGGAAGGCCGCCCGAACGCACGCCGATGCCGCTGCCGGGTCGTCCTCGGCCAGAGCATCGGCCAGGAGCCTTTCCAGACCGTTGGCGGCGACGAAGGCGCGATAGGCGTCGGTAGTGACGACGAAGCCGGGGGGCACGGGGAACCCCGCCCGGCGGAGCCGGGCTAGCGCGTATCCCTTGCCGCCAGCCTGGCTCCGCTCCCCCTCCTGCATCTCGCCCAGATTCCGAATAAACGGATTCATCGCCGTTTCACCCGCCTCGGAGTGCCTAGCAGAGGGTAGCCCAGCACCTGCGCCTTCCCCATCCACGGCATCGTGCCGCCAAGAAGGCCGAGTTGAACAACCTTGGCCAGTATGTTCCGATCTTGCACCTCCACGCCATCAGCTCCGCCCCGGCAGCGACGGCCCGCCGGGCCAGCAGCCGGTCGAACACCCGGCGCTGGAATGTGCACTGTTCGGTGATGTTCTCGATCACCCCCCAAGGCAGCACGTGGAGCTCGCAACGCATCCCCTTCTCGACGGCGTCCGGGAACACCCCAAACCGCTTCACCATCGGCAGGCTGACCATTCCGCCGCAGACATCATCCTTGCCCGGCTCGTCCGACCGCTCCAGCAGAGCCACCCGCCAGCCATCGCTGGCCAACCGGTACGCCGCTGCGGACCCCGCCGGCCCCGCGCCGACGACTACGACATCGAACGTCACGCTTCCCCCCCCCTCCCCAGCCAGGCGGATACCGCCCGCACCGGCCACGCCCCCGCCCAGCGCCGGGGGTCGTACAGCCCGTACAGCAAGATCAGCCCGATGACGAAAACGACGTTGGGCCAGTAGGAAACCGTCAGCCAGACCGAGAGGTAGAGGGGGAGAAGGACCGTTGGGAAGGGCTGGTGGACTAGGTGCAGGAGATCGCGGGGAGGACCCTCGGGCGACTCGTCGTACGGATCCACCCACTCGCCCCGCTCCAGCCACGTCCAGGCCCGCCCCAGGGTGAAGGAGAGGAGCGCCAGATACCCGATCAGCAGCGGCCAGGCCGGGGCAATGGACCAGGCTCCAATGCGGACCGGTGGCAGATCGATCATCAGGATCACCAGGACAGCCCCCAGCAACAAGGTCTCCAGCTCCAGGCTGATGCCGTAGATCCGGGCGATGGTCCGGTGACCGTGGCGTACGGCGAAGGTCTGCGCCCCTGCTACCGCGTCTCGCTCCCGGTCCCGCATCTGGTGGCCCACGTCGGAGCAGATGCCCCGCAGGGTGATATAGGCGATGAAGACCAACGCTCCCCAGGTGGGCAGGTGGCCCAGCGCGGCGAAGGCCATCGCCGCCGGGATCGGCTGCTGGGCCGCGATGGTAGCGGCCAATCCCAGCGCCCCCCGCTCCTTCAGCCGCACCGGCGGCAGGGAGTAGAAGGTCGCTACCAGCCCCCAGGCCACCCAAAGGGACAGAAAACCGGGACGGCGGACGAAGGGCAGTCCCAGCACCACCACCAGCGCCAGCACCGCCGCCAACACCAACGTCCCCCTCCCCCGGCCCATCCCAGAAAAGACGTTCCGCTTCCCCGCCCGCCGGTCCAGGTCCAGGTCCGCCCAGTCGTTGACCAGATAGCCGTAGCCGGTCCCCGCCAGGCTGAGAAGCAGGAACAGGCCTACATCCCGCAGGAAATCGAGAGCGAACCAGCGGCGGGCCAGGGCCACGTAGAGAAAGAGGGCGATGTTCTGCAGGATGGAGTTGTACCGAAGCAACCCCCAGTGCCGCCAAGAGATCAGGCCCAGCAGCCCCTTGCCCACGCCTCTCCCCTCTCCCAGACGCCGTTCCGTCACGATCCACCCTCCCGTAGGACGATCGGCAGATAGACGAGCAGGGTACGGCTTACCACGAATGTCTGCGAACTCTGGGCCAGCAGGGTGGCGGTGAAGACGAGGGGCACCCCGCCGATGGCAGCGACGAAGGTCGCGGTGGGACCAGCCAGGTTGTCGTAGACGCTCAACAAGGCCCTCTGGCCGGGGAAATTGTAAATCGAAAAGGACTGGTCCGTCAGCGCTGTCTCGGCCCGGTTGACGACCCAGAGGGCCACCCGGGCCTCGCCCGGCGTCACCCGCCGCGTCGCCAGAACGTCCACACCGGGCGGAGCGGTCGCCGAGATGACCTCCCCCCCAGCGACGTGGCCGAAGAAGTTGGCATACACCCAGTAGGCGGGCTTGCGCTCCCAATCCCCGCGCCAATCCTCGAAAAGCCCCATACTGTTGTACGGCTCGCCCAACAACGGCCACTCGCTGATGGGATATTGCAGAGGCGCGATGTCCGCCTCACACAGCGTCACCAGAGCCCAACTGTGCCACAGACCTCCCCCCACCCCCTCACTCTGGTACTCGCGGCTGCCGTACTCGTCCAGGTAGATGGGCCGACCATAGGAAGCCAGCGCCGACGCACGGCCCAGCGCCTCATCCAGGTGGTAACCCGAAGGCGAATAGTAGTGATACGACAACCCACCCAGATGGGCCCCCTCCGGGTAATGATCCAGCAGCTCGCGCACGACATCTGTGCCACAGCACTCGGCCAGGCCGACCAGCGCAACCCGGGCATCCACGGCCTGAATGGCCTCGTGGGTGACCCGGACGACCCCCGCGATGTCATCCATATGCTGCAGAGGCCCTCCCTCGCTCCACGCCCAAAAACAGGGAGTGACCGGGTCGACGCTGCATCCCAGGTCGGGTTCGTTCACCGCCTCGATGGTGAGCCGTTCCGGGGGGAGGTCCACGACCTCCACCAGATAGCGCACGACGGCCTCGACGAACTCCTGGTACTCGTCCAGGTCGTTGGGTGGGTAGGGGGCTGCGCTGAACAGAAGCCCGGGGTGGGGGTCGTTGTCCGTCAACCAGGGGGCCAAGTAGCTGAAGTGGATCAGGACATCAAGGCCCGGCTGGTCACGCAGGGCCTCGAACCAGGCGCGATAGGTGAACGTGCGGGTTGTGACATCCGACATCGTGATCGGCGTCTCGAACTGGAAGCCACTCCAATTGATGAGGTCCGGGTCGGGGTTATCGTTTTCCGACTCCACCGCCGCGTGGGAGACAACTATCCGCACCTGAGATGGCCCCAACTCCGCCCAGCGCTCCGTCCATAGGCTGGCGTCCTGGTCGGTCCACCACACGTTGGTACCCCACTGGGACGGGCCGTCGGCCACCACGACGGAGAAGTCGGCGGAGAAGTCGGCGGCGGGTGCCTGGGGGGTCCCCGCCGAGAGAAGCAGGGAGACAAGAGCCCCTCCCACCGCCAACCACCGATGGCGACCCCAC
>DQUX01000370.1 GCA_015662065.1 Anaerolineales bacterium
GGAGGCGGTGGCGGCCTTCTCCCGGCACGCGGGCAGCCGCCCGACCGACCTCTGGGCCGGCATCGGCCCGGCCATCGGTCCTTGCTGCTACCGGGTGGGGCCGCAGGTGGCAGAGGCGGTGGGTGGAGCGTGCCCGAGGGGTGCGGAAGTGGTTCGGCGAAGGGATGATGGCCTCTACCTGGACCTTTCCGGCGCAGTGCGGGCGCAACTGGCAGCGGCGGGGGTCAAACAGGTGGAGATGTCCGGCATCTGCACCGCATGCCACACCGACGAGTGGTTCTCCCACCGGGCCGAGCGCGGGCAGACCGGTCGATTCGGTATGTTGGCGATGCTGAACTGAGCCCGATCATGGAATACGCCGAGTTCGTCCACGAGAACGTACAGCGGGTACAAGAGCGGATCGCCGAAGCGGCACTTCGGGCCGGGCGGGACCCCGCCGCAGTGACCCTGGTAGCGGTCACCAAGACCTTCCCGGTGGAGGCGATCCTGGCGGGCTGGGCGGCGGGCCTGCGCCACTTCGGCGAAAACCGGCCGGAGGAGGGGGCGGAGAAGGTCCCTCAGGTGAACGCCGCGATAGAGGGGGTCCGGCCCACCTGGCACATGGTCGGCCACGTCCAGAGCCGGAAGGCGGCCCTCACCGTGGCCCACTTCGACGTGGTCCACTCGGTGGACCGGCCCAAGATCGCCCGGCGGCTGAGCCGGTTTGCGAGAGAGGCGGGGCGGCAGATCCCGATCCTGCTGGAGTGCAACATCAGCGGGGAACCGACCAAGTACGGGTTCCGGGTGGACCGCTGGCAGGAGGACCAGGCCCAGCGGGAGGCCTTCTTTGCCGCCTGCGCCGAGGTCCTACCGTTGCCGGCGTTGCAGGTGAAAGGACTGATGACGATGGCACCTATCGTCGAGGACCCGGAGACAGTCCGCCCGATCTTCGCGGGATTGCGGGCGCTGCAAGACGCGCTGGCGGAACGGTTCCCCGACGCCGACTGGCGCGAGCTTTCGATGGGAATGACCGACGACTTCGAGGTGGCGGTGGAGGAGGGAGCGACGATGGTCCGCATCGGCCGCGCCCTCTTCGGCCCCCGCGTCCCCCACTCCCCCAGCCACCCGGTTACCCAGTTACCCAATCACCGAGGACAAGTGAGATGACTTACTTCCTTTACCGACTGATCCGTACCCTCTTCACCCTCTACACCCTGGCCCTCATCGCTCGGGCGGTGCTGCCGCTCCTGGGGATGAGCTATGCCCATCCGGTGATGCGCTTCCTCTGGGACATCACCGAGCCGCTGCTGGCCCCCATCCGTCGGCGGCTGCCCCCGACGGGACCGTTCGACTTCAGTCCGCTGGTTCTGATCCTCATCCTGTGGTTGATCGAGCAGATTCTGCTGTGGGTGTTGTTGTGAAAGGGCTACAGGTGACCGAGGGGAAAGAGGGCTGTACCTTTGGGGTACACGTGATCCCCCGAAGCCGCCGGGACGCGGTGGTGGGGCTCTACGGGGAAGCGCTCAAGGTGCGCCTGAAAGCCCCGCCGGCGGAGGGGCAGGCCAACCGCGCGCTGCGAGCTTTCCTGGCCGACCGGCTGAGGGTCTCGTTGGAGGCGGTGGAGATCCTCTCCGGCCACACCTCCCGCCGCAAGGTCGTCCGCGTGGCGGGGGTCCGGCCGGACCAGGTCCACGCGCTGCTGGATGAAGGGCAGGGACGGGAGTGAGACGGGCGAGGAAGGAGCCGCCGGGGATGCTGCGGATCCTCGGGCGACGGGACAGGGGCCGCCGCCAGACTCCCGATGACGCATCCCGCCCCCTCGGCGGGGATCGGGGGAGAAAGCACCCGGGCCGGGTCATCGGCGTGCTGAACTACAAGGGCGGCACGGGCAAGACCACCACCGTGGTCAACCTGGCCGCTGGCCTGGCCCTGCGGGGGGCGCGCGTCCTGTGCATCGACCTGGATGCCCAGGGCGGCCTGGCCACCTCCCTGGACGTGCGCTATACCCATTCCCTCGCCGACCTGCTGCTGGGGCGGTCGAAGCCATCGGCCTGTGTCGTCCAGGCGCGGGAGAACCTGGATCTCATCGCCAGCGATAGAAGCCTCCTTCGGGCCGAGGGGGAGCTGTGGCGCATCGGCGAGAAGGCGAAGCAGGGACTGGCCGAGAGGATGCGAGGCGTGGTCGGCTACGATTATGTATTTCTCGATTACTCGCCCTCGCTCAGCTTAATAGGCGAGTGCGGCCTTCGCTACAATCGGGAGCTCATCGTGCCCGTCGCGATGAGCTACATGGCCCTGGTGGGGACCCGACAGGTCATCGAAACGCTCAAGGTCGTCAACGACGACCTGCCGGGCCACCGCGTCCGCCTCTCCCTGATTGTCCCCACGTTCTACGACGGACGACAGCGGATAGACCGCGAGATCATCGAGCTTTTGCATCGCTATTTTGCCGACAGGGTGGCCGAGCCCATACGGGCGAGTGTAAAGCTCTCCGAGGCAACGAGCCGCGGGATGACCATCTACGAGTACGCCCCCCGCAGCTCCGGCGCCATCGACTACGTACGTCTGGTAGAAAGGGTTGCTCGCAGTGGATAGCAGAAAACGATCGGACAAGATCCTGGGCAGAGACCCCCTCGAGGGTCTGGAATGGAGGGAGGAGGATGAACTTCTCCCCATGCCGAGCCACGGAAGGGCCGGGCCGGGCGGCCCGCAGGTTGGACCGCCGGGTGAGTTGGAGACGACCGGCGACCTGCTGGCCGTCACGGAGAGCGGTCCCCCGCCCCCCCTCAACGGCAAGGGGGTGTGGCTCCTGTACTCGAGAAACGTCGATCTGGCCATCGAGATGGCGTTGGCCATCGGCGGCACCCACATTCTCTACAAGACCGGGGACCGGGGGATGTTCTTCGTCGAGGCGGCCCGCCGGGTCTATGACCGGGTGCGGCAGGCAGGGCTGATCCCCTTCGCCTGGACCTTTATCTACTGCGACGATCCCCTCGCCGAGGCGGAGGTCGCCATCAAGTCGGCGCGGATGGGGTACGAGGGGATCGTCTTCGATATCGAGGGCCAGGCGGGGGGAAAAGGAGTAGGGGCAGCCACGTTGGGACAGCGGGTGCTGCAGGCAGGGCTGAACCCGGCGCGGCTCTACTACACCTCCTTCCCCAACATCTGGCAGCATCTGGACATCCCCTATCGGGAGATGAACCGGTTCTGCCGGGGAGGGTTTATGCCCCAGTGCTACCCCACCTTTCGCCGGTTGCCGCGCACGGTCATCGGCAAGTGGGCCTATGGAGAGCATGCCCGCTGGTCTGAGGAGTGGGGGGATATGCCCCCCCTCTATCCCATCCTGGCCGCCTACAAGGATGAGCACGCCACCCAGCGGCTGAGCGCTCAGGAGTTCCTGGAGTGGGCCCAGGCCCTGGCTGCCCACGACCCGCCTTTCTTCGGCATCTACCGGGCCGGCACCACCGATCGGGAACTGTGGCCCATCCTGGCCGCCCTGGGCGAGCCGCCCCCTGTGCCCATCCCCCAACCTGCCGTGCCCCCC
>DQUX01000158.1 GCA_015662065.1 Anaerolineales bacterium
CTCTCCTTCCGGGACTCTCTCAACTCCTCTCAAATTTATTTCCACCAGAACTTCCAAGCCCGGAGTGGGTCGGGGAGTAATCGTTGGTTCTGGAGTTCTGGTTGGAGTTGGCGCCTCGGTGGGGGTTCGTGTCTCAGTTGGAGAGGTACCGGCAGTTGTAGGCCGTGGAGTTTCCGTTGGTGTTGACATTGGGCTTACCGGAGAAACCTGCTCAGGCACCTCCGGCGTCGGCGGTGCACAGGTTGCCACCAGGCCGGCCAGAAGAGCGCCGGCCACCAACACGTATGCGGCTCTTTTCATCGTGGAACTTCTCCTTTCACGCAACTGGCTCGGTCAGGCTGCAAAAGATCATACCGGCCCTGCATCAGTCCCTGCGGCGGACCGGTCACCCACCCACCCACCCACCAATCTACCAACCTATACCCGCGTGACGTACTCGCCCGTGCGGGTGTCCACGCGGATAACGTCCCCCTGCTCGACAAAGAGCGGCACCTGCACGCCCAGGCCGGTCTCCAGCGTCGCTTTCTTCATCGCGCCGGTGGCCGTATCGCCGGCGACGGCCATCTCCGCCTCGACCACCTCCAGGGCCACCGTCGTCGGCAATTCCACGTCCAACGGCTCCCCCTCGTAGGTCGCCAGCACCAGTTCCATCCCCTCCTTGAGGTAGCGCACCTGGTCGCCCAGCACGGAGGCCGGCAGGGCCGTCTGGTCGTAGGTCTCGGTGTCCATAAAGTGATACAGGTCGCCGTCGGTGTAGAGGTACTGGACGCCGCTTGTTCCACAGGTGCAAAATGCGGTTCCGTATGCGATACCAGATGGTAGCCCGTTCCCCCTTCTTTGGAGGGGGCGCATGGGCATAGCGCAGGTACATTTCCTCCAACAAGCGCGGGCTGCGGCTCGTATCGAACCGCAAAGCGCAAAGGGCGCAAAGTTTCCTTCGATTCCTTTTGATTTCTTTGCGTTTTGCGGTGAATTCAGCCGCCATTCGCCAAAAACCCTCTAGGGGGAGACTGCCCGGCATTGAGTAGCTTGACAATGTCGCATTGACATGAGGCCTTCGCTTCGAAGGCTCCAAGCGAGCCTGTGACCCACGTCTCTGGTCGAAAGCTACCGTTTTCAGCCAAAGTCGGGGGTCACAGACCCCCTCAGAGCATAATCAGTACTTGAGAATCCTAGCTCCTGGCCGGTCTGCGACCGGTCAGATCGGCGAGCCACAGACCCGCCTAGAGCCAGTTTTCTCGACCTCTACGGCGTGACGGTTCCGGACACCCGCTTCCCGGGTGACGGTGCCTCCAGCAGCACCTCGATCTCATCTCCCACCACCACCTCGCCTGGCTCCACCACCCGGACGAAGATCCCCTCCCGGGGCATCACGCAGTCCCCCACCTTCTGAAAGATAGCACACTTGGTGTGGCAGAGCTTGCCGATCTGGGTCACCTCCACCAGCGCTGAGCCCAGCCGCATCCGCGTCCCCACCGGGAGGGTGTGCAGCTCCAGCCCTTGGGTGGTGATGTTC
Organism: Anaerolineales bacterium; assembly: GCA_015662065.1. Lineage (GTDB taxonomy): Bacteria > Chloroflexota > Anaerolineae > B4-G1 > DUEL01 > SZUA-1492. The sequence goes on from DQUX01000158.1 coordinate 1,517, forward strand.
TCAGCGAAACTCCCCGCCCGCACGTTCAACCCCTGCGCCCGCATCTTCTCGATGGACTCCCAGGCCAGCAGCGAGACCTGTCGGTGCCACGGGCCGGCGTGGGCGTCCCCCTCGATGCCCCAGTCCACCCGGAGGACAGCGTGGCCCACGTTCTTCTTGACCACGCCTTTTCGTTTGCTCACACAGACTGCGACCACCTTACCTTTTCGCATATCGCCTATTGCGTGTCGCTCTTCTCTTCTCCGCGTCGCCCCGTCTCCTCATCCCCGGCTATCCACTCCCCGCTCTTCCCCCCACTCTTGCGGATCAGCCGGATGTTCTGAATGCGGATCCCGCGATCCACTGCCTTGCACATGTCGTAGATGGTCAGCGCGGCGACGCTCACCGCGGTGAGCGCCTCCATCTCCACGCCGGTGACGCCGGTGCAGCGGGCCCGCGCCGCGATCCCCACCACCGACTGCTCCTCGTCGAACGAGAAATCCACCTCGACCGCCGTGATGGGCAGCGGGTGGCAGAGGGGGATCAGCTCCGATGTCCGCTTGGCCGCCTGGATCCCCGCCACACGGGCCACCGCCAGCACGTCCCCTTTGGGCACGCCGCGGCTCTGGATGAGGGCCAGGGTCTTGGGTTGCATCCATACCTCACCCGCAGCCTCCGCCTCCCGTACGGTAGCCGACTTGCCGGTCACGTCCACCATCCGGGCCGCTCCCCGCTCGTCCAGATGGCTCAATCCCATCCTCCCCCCTTTCCGCGTCCCCGTGCCCCCGCGTCTCCCTCTACCCCCCGATCTGGTACATCGGTAGCGCCCCTGGCGGATCCGCCTCCGCCAGGCGATGGCCCCGAGGCTTGGCGACGATGGCCCGCCGGAAGATCTCCCGCAGCACGTCGTCATCCGCTCCCGCTCGCAGCGGCGTGCGCAGATCGACGGAGACGTCTGAAAGCAAGCAGGACAGCAAGCGCCCATCGGATGTCAGCCGCAGCCGGTTGCAGGCCCGGCAGAAGTGCTCGGTGACCGGGCTGATGAAGCCCAGCGTTCCCCTCGCGCCGGGCAGCCGGTAGTAGCGGGCCGGGCCGGCCCCCGCC
>DQUX01000243.1 GCA_015662065.1 Anaerolineales bacterium
ACCCAAGAAGTAGGCCATCGGCCAAAGAGGCGACGATAAAATCAACCATTGTGTCTCCTCTCTATAAGGGGTCCCGCAGGCGCCATTGGCGCCTGCGGGATGTTCATGACACCGCTACGGCATCGGGTAGAGCGTTTCAGCCGTTGCCGCCTCAAGCGGCCACACTACCTGCTTGACCAAGTTGCCGTCCGCATCCCTCTGCCACTGGATATACACCATGTCGTGGCCGATCTGGAGGCCATGGGCCTCCGGGCTGGTATCAAACCTGATCCGGCCGTAGAAGGTGAGGATGTCCATGCTATCCAAGGCCGCCTTGACGGCCATCAGATCAACCGAGTCGGCGTCCCTGATCGCCTTTTCCAGGATCAAGCCCGCCGCATAGCCGCCGGCGGAGTGGTAGGATGGTTCCTCATTGTAGGCAGCGACATAGGTCTCCACAAACATCTCGCCCGGTGGACCGAACCACTCGATGCCCAGCGTCTCCGCTGCCTCGGGCGTGAAGTTAGCCAATGGCTCCCACTGGCTGGGGCCAACCACCCCCACGGCAGCATCGCCCAGATCGGCAAAGTCGGGCTCTGGCGGGGCGACCAACAGTGCAATGAACTTGACGGCAAGCTCTTTCTCGTAGATCTGCCGGGCGAACGTACTCCCGTCCTGGAAGTGACCACCACCCAGGATGGCTTCTGCACCGCTTTCCTCGATCTTGTTGATGAAGGGTCCGAAGTCAGCGGTCTCCGCGTCGTAGCCCTCGAAAAGCACGACCTCGTACCCTTGCTCCTCCGCGTACGCTTTGGCAGCTTCCACCACGCTGGTGGCGAACCGGGTGTTCTCGTACACGATAGCAACCTTCGTGACATCGGGGTCCAGTTCACCCAACAGGTCTACCGCGCCGGTCAGGTAGCGACTGGCTGGCGTGTAAGCCTGGAAGACTAGCGTGTAGCCCTCCTTGTAAGTGGCATCGGAAGCAGCTCCCGTGGTGATCATCACTTTACCGTACTGCTCAGCGATCACCGCGGCAGCAGCGGTCAGCCCACTCGAGTAAGGACTGATCAGTAAATCCGCGTTGTCCTCGGTTGCCAGTCGGGTGTAAAGCTCCTGGACACGGTCTTTATTGCTCTCGTCGTCATAGAAGACCGACTCGAACATGATCACCGTGCCGTCGCTCAGCGGAATGCCGCCGGCAGCGTTGACCTGATCCATCCACAGCTGAAGGCCGTTCACCTGGCGCGTGGAGGAGACGTTATACTTCCCGGTCTGGGAAGCAGTGAAACCAATGACCACGGTCCTCACGGTTGGGGCCGGGGCCTCCGTGGGGGCCTCTGTGGGGGCCTCCGTGGGGGCTTCTGTGGGGGCTTCCGTGGGGGTCGGGGTTGGGGTCGGCTTGCAGGCCGCCAACACCGTCACCACTACGGTCAGCAACCCCAGGGCCAGCATCCACTTCTTAGACATGCTCCTCCTCCTTCAGTACAGTAGAAACGTCCGACGATAGATCGCTGCGCGGGGTCTGCCCCCGTCACCATTGTCTCCTCTTAGGCATCACCTCCTTTCACAAACTGGGGCGAATAGACCGCCAGCCCCTTACTCTATCCTTGATTATATTCAAATCAGAGAGAAGCGCAACTCCACCCACCGCGTCCTCTACACCCCAGGTGAATTTCAGCCGCCACCCGCCAACCCCGACAGCCGTGGCCTGCCAGACGCGCTTTCTAGAGCAGGAAATAGACGACCAGTTGCAGCAGGCCGTGCAACCCGGTGAACAGGAAGAAGGAGGTAAACAAGAGGCTGTCGCCTCGCCCCCGTAACACCCGCGCGGTGACCACCGCCGCCACCGCCGCCGTGGCCGCCGGGACCACCCACCGCGACGACGACCACGCGACGTCCACCCGGGGCGGGAAGAGGAACACCAGCGCCATCTCCAGCGCCAGCATCCCGCCCAGCACCAGCCGGGAGCGGACCGTCTCCACCCCCTCCTCACCGGTCACCATATGATACACCAGCAACCCCGCCAGCGGAAGAAGGGCCCAGAGGATCAACATCGGGACCAGCGTTACCACCACCACCGAGAGCCGCAGAACGGTGCTGAAGGCCGCGTCCACCACGTCCCACAGGGTGAGGGCATTGTAGGCCCGCTTCACCTCCGGGGCGGTGCTGGCATAGACCACCCGATACTGCCCGAACCCCCCCGTCTCCAGCCAGGCCAGGTGGAGATACGAGCGGTCGTCCACCCCCAGGACCGGCTTCACCGAGGGTCGACCCGAGGCGGTGACGATGTGTTCCACCTCCCACGCCAGGGCAACGGACTCCTGCCCCTGCCCCCTCCCCATCGCCCCGATCTCCCGCGCCGGAGCCGGGAGCGCCGGTCGCCCCTCTCCCCCCACCTGGGCCAGCCCCCAGACCTCATACTCCGGCATCTGGTCCTGCACCAATACCAGCACGGCGATCTGGGGGTCCGCCCGCCCCTCCGGCCCCCGCACCATCTCGCTCAACGCCACCAGCAACACCGTCCGCTGTCCATCTAGCGGATACAATCCCGCGGGGCTCCCCCCCTGCTCCAACTGCATAGCCTTAACCCGCTTCTGCCGGGGGAGTTCCAGGGGGAAGAAGACATATCGACCCCGAGAGGCGACCTCCCGCAAGTCCTGGACCGCCCACAGCACATACCCGGTCTCCGGGTCCAGCCCCACAGCCGGTCCTTCGATCCTCTGGCCGGTGCGCAGAAAGACCGCGGCCATCTCCTCGGGCTCGCTCAGCTCACCGCTCTCCGGGTCGAGGACGGCGTAGTAGACCCCCTGGGTGTTGGCCCCCACCCGCTGCTGCCAGGCCAAGTGCAGCCATCCCCGATCGTCTATCTGAACGGCGGGAGAGCGACCTTCGGGAATCAGGAGGGTCGGCCCCGCCAACACCGTCCCCTCAGGGGCCAACACCGCCCACCGGATGCCCGCCTCGTCGGCCCACAGGGCGTGCAGGCGGCCCCGACCATCGAGGGTCAACCGGGGCGCGTCCACAACCCGATACGCGGGATCGGAGAGAGTTCGGGGCTGCTCCACCGGAGTTCCATCCCCCTCCAGCAAGGCGTAGTGAACCGCGCCGTCGGATTCCCCCTCCTCCCGCCACAGGAGGTACAACCTCCCCTCCGGCCCCACCCGCAACTGGGGGTCGCGGGCCGCCCCCGCCCCCACCGGTAGGACCCGGTCCAGGAGCACCTTCCCACCTACGCCGATGTGGGCCATCTCCATCTGCCCATCCAGGT
>DQUX01000038.1 GCA_015662065.1 Anaerolineales bacterium
CGGCGGCGCGAGTCGGGCAAAATACGGCGCTTGCTTGGACAATCAGTGTTATCCCTTCTCCTCCCGCCCCCAGGTGAGGGTGACCTTGTAGTTGGCCTCCACCCCGGCGGCGGCGACGACCGCCCCTGCCTCGGCGTTCATCTTCAGGCCGAACTCCACCTCGATCTCGTCGGGCGGGTCGTGGAGGGCACGGAGTTTGGCGATGATGGCCTGGGCGGCAGGGCGGATTTTCTCCAGCGCGGCCTCAAAGGACTGCTGGGCGCGCTGGACTACCTCGCCCCCCCGCGCCGCCGGGACCATCCCCGGCTCCTCCGGCACGTCCACCTCCACCAGGATGGTGCCGCCGTCCTCCAATGGAAATTCGACCAACCGTCTCATCGGTTCCTCCTTCACCGGTTCAAAAGGTAACTCACCACCACTGTGTGGGTCAGCATCTCCACCGGCGCCCGGTCGTCGGTGAGGACCAGCTCTCCGGGCTCCACCGGCCGCAGGCTGGCCCACGCCTCGTCGGCGATCTGCTGGAGGGTCGGATCGGTCATCAGCGGCCGGTTGGCGGGCAGGTTCTCCGGCTCCGTCGGCCGCACCGTCGCCACGAGGATGGTGTTGAAAGAGGCCGGCACGTCCATCGCGTGGACGGAGGGGAAGACCTGAAAGAGGGTGGCGGCGAGGGTCCGCACCAGCCGGTCATCCCCCGGCGTCCGCCCCACGTTGACCACCACCACCCCGTTTTCGGTCAGGTGGTCCCGCACCTCCTGGAAGAACTCCACCGTGGTCAGGTGCCAGGGGATGTAGGGGAGCCGGTAGGCATCTACCCCCACCACCGTGTAGTGGCGGTCCGACCGGGCCAGGAAGGCCCGCCCGTCGCCGACGACCACGTTCAGGTTGGGCTCCGTCATGTCGAAATACCGTCGTCCCACCGCCACGATCTCGGGGTCCAGCTCCACCCCGTCGATGGGGATGGGGCCGAAGAAGCGGGTGTACTGCTTAGGGACGGTCCCCGCCGCCAGGCCGACCATCGCCAGGCTCTCGACCCGGTCAGGGGGGAAGGGAACCGGGTTGAAGAAGGGGGCGATGAGGAAGTAATCCCACGTGCCGCCCACCCGCCGCTGCCCGGGCCGGTAGACGGAGTGGATGCCCTGCCCCTCGTTCAGGTAGAGCCGGCGCCAGCCGTCCTTCTCCACCACCTGAATGTAGTTGTAGGCGGATTCGGTCTCGTAGATGGTTCCCTCCTGCGGCTTGATGGGCTGCCCCCGGAGGGTGAGGGCCAGAAGCAGCACCAGGAGGGGCATCCAGAGGTGGAGGAGGGCGCGGCGGGGGGCGACGCGGACCAGCCCCGCCAGCCCCACCCCCATCAACAGCAGGGACAGGGCGACGAAGGTGTTGCGGGTGCCTACGGTGGGAATCAACAGAAAGACCGGCAGCAGGGTCCCCAGGAGGCTTCCCGCGGTGGATATGGCGTAGGTCCGCCCCGCCACGCCGCCAGCCCGCTCCGGCTGTTCCATCAGCAGCCGGATGACGAAGGGGGAGACGCAGCCCATCAGCGTCACCGGGACGGAGAAGAGGAGCAGCACCGCCAGGAACGGCCCTGCCAGCAGGGCCAGGTCGTAGTCGGCGAAGCCGTGGACGGCCAGGAGGAGGATGGGGCGGGAGATGAAAGGGATCAGCCCCACCATCAGGGCCGCCCAGGCGACCAGTTGGTAGAGGGTGACGGGACGGGGGGAGCGGTCGGCCCAGCGGCCGCCCAGGAAGTAGCCCACCGTGAGGTAGAGGAGGATCAGGCCGATGATGGCGGCCCAGACGGGGTGGGAATCGCCAAAGTAGGGGGCCAGGAGCCGGGAGGCGGAGAGCTCCACCCCCAGGGAGACCAGCCCACCGATGAAGGCGGTGAAGTACAGGTAGACCTGTTCGCCTCTGTGTTCCATAGGGCTGATTATAGTCGGTTCTGGGGGGATTGCGAATTGCGGGTTGCGGGGGGTCGCCTTGCGCTGCTGGCGCGATGGGATATACTCCTCTCACGGCCGACGAGTTGGCCGAGCTGGGCATCCACTTCAATCAGATGGTCGAACAGCTCCGGCAGCAGGAGAGGCTGAAGGCTGCCTTCGGGCGGTACGTGAGCGAGGCGGTGCGGGATGGCATCCTGTGGTGAAGGGGCGGTCCCGACCGGTGCGGGTGGTGGAGGTGGTGGGGCTGCGGTCGAACCCTTGGGGGGAGGGGGAGTGAGGGGCGAGGGACGGCGGATCGCGCGGGCGGCGATGCTGGTGGCCGTCCTCTTCGTGGCGAGCCGCGCGCTGGGGCTGGCGCGGGAGATGGTGGTCGGTGCCGTCTTCGGCACCACCGCCGCCTACGATGCCTACCTGGCCGCCGCCCGCATCCCGGATATTCTCTTCACCCTCATCGCCGGAGGGGCGCTGGGGTCGGCCTTCATCCCTACCTTCACCGGCACCTTCGCTCGGGGCGACCCTGGGGGAGGCTGGCGGCTGGCCAGCGCGGTGGTCAACCTGCTGGTGGTAGCGCTGACGGCCGCGGCGGGCCTGGCCTGGCTGGCCGCACCCGTGCTGGTTTCCACCCTCCTGGCCCCCGGCTTCCCCCCCGACCAACAGGCCCTCACCATCTCCCTGATGCGGACGATGCTGGTCGCGCCGCTGTTCTTTGGTGTGAGCGGCGTGGTGATGGGGGTCCTCAACGCCCGCCAGCACTTCCTCCTGCCGGCCCTGGCCCCCAGCTTTCTCAACCTCTCCCTCATCGGGGCCGCGGGGTTCCTGGCCCCCCGGTTGGGGGTGCGCGCCCTGGCCCTGGGGTACGTGGTGGGCGCAGCGCTTCATCTAGCGGTCCAGTTGCCGGGCCTGGCCCGGGTGGGGGTCCATTACTACCCTCTCCTGACCCTGCGGGATCCCGGGGTGCGGGAGGTGTTGCGGCTGATGGCCCCTCGCGTCCTGGGCCTGGCGGCGGTCCAGATCAACTTCGTGGTGAACACCAACCTGGCCTCCCGGCTGGGGGAGGGGGCGGTCTCGGCGCTGAACTACGCCTGGCTGCTGATGCTTCTGCCACAGGGGGTCTTCGCCCAGGCGGTGGCGACGGTGGCCTTTCCCACCTTCGCCGGGCAGGCGGCGCGGGGGGAGCGGGGGGCGATGCGGGCGACGCTGGCGGCTACCCTCCGCTCCGTTTTCCTCCTCACCATCCCGGCGGCGGTGGGGCTGTTGGTGCTGGCCCGGCCGCTGGTGGCGCTGTTGTTTGAGCGGGGGGCCTTTCAGGCGGCCTCGACAGAGGCGGTGGCCGGGGCGCTGGCCTTCTACGCGCTGGGGCTGGTGGGGCACGCAGGGGTGGAGATCGTCGTCCGCGCCTTCTATGCCCTGCACGACACCTGGACCCCGGTGTGGGTGGGGGGATTGGCGATGGGGGCCAACATCCTCCTGAGTCTGACGCTGCCGGCGGCCTTCGTCTGGGCAGGGCTCCCGCCCCACGCGGGGCTGGCGCTGGCCAACTCCATCGCGGTGCTCCTGGAGATGGTCGGGCTCCTGGCGCTCCTCCGACCGCGGTTGGGCGGGCTGGAGGGGCGGGCGCTGGTGGCGTCGGTGACGCGCAGCGGCGCGGCGGCGGCGGTAATGGCCGGCCTGCTGGTCATCTGGCTCCGCGCTGTGGGAAGCGGGGGAGTGGTGCTGGTGGGCGGGGGTGGAGTGGCGCTGGGAGCCGGGGCCTACCTAGCGGCGGCGGTGCTGTTGGGGGCGGAGGAGCCGCGGACGGTGGTCCGGTTGCTTAGGCTTCCTAAGTCTTGAGAACTCCGGAAGTCTAAGCCGGCCCTCCCTCCTTCGGCGTCAGCCGGACGGTGACGCTATCGAAATCGTCTGGCTTCTCCTTGTTCCTCGCTGTGATCGTCACCTCGGAGACCTCCGCGGCCTCCTCTTCCGAAGGAGCGGTGTACTTGAGATCCTCGAAGGAGCGCTACGCCCCCGGTTCGAAGGGGATTTCTTCCCCCTCCGGCGTCAACTGCCGGACCTTCAGCTCGGCCTGGTCCAGCAGGGCGGTGCAGCGGGCCGCCAGCGCTTGCCCCCGCTCGTAGAGGGCCAGGCTTTTCTCCAGGGTGAGCCCCCCAGCCTCCAGCCTGCGGACCGTTTCCTCTAGTTCGGCGAAGGCCTCTTCGAAAGTCAGTTCTTCGGCCGGTTTCATCGGTTCCCTTACTCTCCTATTCCCTCACCCCCATTCCTATCCTAGCCGGGGCTTTGCCAGTACCTCCATCACCTGCAGATCGAAAAAGGACTGGGCGTTGGCGGGGGTGAGCACCACAGCGGTATCCGCCCCACGGCCGGTACCGGCGACGGCGATGCAGGGCTCGCCCACCGCTACCTGCCCGGCGTCGGCGGCCATCAGGGCGATCTCCAGGCAGACCTTCATCCCCTCCCCGAAGGTGCGCAGGGTATAGGCGATGATCTCATCGGTGAGGTAGGTGCCCATCTTCTTCCGCACCGCCCGGTTGACCCCGCCGAAGGCGTGCTGGCAGGTGAGGATGCGCCCGCCCCGGGCCCTTATGGCCGCCTCGTGCTCAGGTAGAAGCTCCTGGACATTGGGGCCACGGAAGCCGGTGGAGTGGGTCACCACCACCACCTCCAGGCCGTGGAACACTTCCACCGCCCTGGCGCCGGTCTCCCCGGTGGTGCTGGCGACCAGGACCGTCTTCACCCCCAGCTCCTCCGCTCGCCGGCGGGCCATCTCCAGGGTCTGCTCCGTGTTCTGCGGGCCGGGTCGTTCGAAGTAGACCGTCGGAACTGTGGTCGTCTCCATCGCTCTTACCTCCGTGTCTTCTTAGCCCCGTATCTCCGCGTCCCCGCGTCAGTATACACCACCTCCCCAAATTCCCCAAACCTCACCGCTCCGTCCTAACCTGGTACCCCCTCCCATCGCTCACCACCTCCACCGTCCCGTCCTCGTCGGTGCGGTAGACCGTTTGCCCCTCCAGCCGCTGCAGCATCTCCCGGTGGGGGTGATGGAAGTGGTTGTCGCCCCCCACGGGGATCACCACCACCTCCGGGCTCACCGCTGTCAGGAAGGGCTCGGTGGTGGACCCGGCGTCGCCGTGGTGGGCAGCCTTGAGGATGGTGCAATCCAGCCAGGCCCCCTCCGCCACCAGGTGTTCCTCCACCTCCTCGCCGATATCGCCCGTCAGCAGGAAGCAGACCTCTCCGTGATCCAGCCGGAGCGCCACCGAGTTGTTGTTGAAGTCCGCCCCGGTGCCGAAAAGGTCTGGTCCGGGGTGGAGCACCGTCAGCAGCAGCCCCTCGTCCAGCCAGATCCGCAGCCCTGCCTCCCCCCGCCAGACCCGCGCACCGGAGCGCTCCACCGTCTCCCGCCACCGGGCACACAGGTGGGTGCGGCATTGCAGGTCCCGCTCGACCACCCCGCCCACCCGGTACCGCTCCAGCACCGGGATCAGCCCCGCCAGCACGTCGTCGTCGGGGTGGGAGAGGACCACCAGGTCGAGGTCGTGATCCCAGAAGGCCATCCGCTGGCCCAGGTGGGCCAGGAGCGTTGAGGGGCTGGGGCCGCCGCCCACCAGCACCTGGCGGCCGGAGGGGGTCTGGATGAAGATAGCGTCTCCCTGGCCTACATCCAGAAAGGTCACGTGAAGGCGGCCGTCGGGGAGGGCGCGCCAGGCAGCGGTGGTCAGGAGCAGGAGGAGGGCGGAGAGGGCCAGCATCGCCCGGTCGGTCACGCGGCCGGTGAGGGCGATCCAGATGGCCCGTGCGCGGTCCCGAAGCTCGGCCCGGCGGTCGGCGGGCTGATAGCCCCACCAGGTGAGCCCGCCCAGCAGGATGTAGAAGGCCCCCACCATCCAGCCCTCCACCCGGCCCAGGTCGACCCGGGCGAAGGGGACGCGGGCGGTGAGACGGACGATCTCGATGGTGTAGGTGAGGGGGAGCCAGGCCAGCCAGCCCAGTACCTGTCCGACAGGGAGCCAGGCCAGCCCGGCCAGCGTCGCCAGCCCTCCGAGGATCATCACCGCTGGCTGGGCGGGGAGGATGAGGAAGTTGGTGAGGAGGGTGACCAGGGAGAGCTGGCGGAAGTGGTAGAGGATGAGGGGGGTGGTGGTCAGTTGGGCGGCCAGGGTGACCAGCAGGGCCTCGGAGATCCAGCCGACGGCCCGTTCGGCCTGGTGGGGGGAGGTGATGTGGCCTAAGAGCTGCGCCGCTCTCCGCTCCAGCGGTGCGGTGTAGAGCACCAGGCCGACGGTGGCGGCGAAACTGAGTTGGAACCCCACGTCCTCCAGGACGAGGGGGTTGAGGGCCGTCATCAGCACACCGGCCCCGGCCAGGGAAGCGGGGGCGAAGGTCGCCCGGCCCAGGTGTCTCCCCCACAGGTAGAGAGCGCCCATGATGGCCGCCCGCACCACGGCGGCGGACCCTCCCACGAAGAGGGTATAGAGCGCCACCCCGCCGATGGCCACCCAGGTGGCGCGCCGACGGCCCACCAGCCGGCGGGAGAGCCCGGCGAAGATGCCGGCGATGATGGTGATGTTGAACCCGGAGATGGCGATGATGTGGGTGGTGCCGGTGGCGGAGAAATCCTCCATCAGGTCGGTGGGGATGGAGGACTCGATCCCCAGGAGGATGCCGGTGAGCAGGGAGGCGGCCGGTTCGTGGAGGATCGTGCCGATGGTGGCCTGGGCGCTCCGCTTAAGGGCCAGCAGGGCGGCGTAGAGGGGATTCCCCTCGCCTCCGCCGATCCGGGTCGCTCGGGCCTCTCGCACCAGGGAGTGGATCCCCTGGCGGGCCAGGTAGTCTCGGTAGGAGAAGTCTTCCCACTCCGGCGGCGTCTCCAGCAGGCCCGCAACCTGCAACCGGTCGCCGTAGGCGAAGGCTGGGTAGCGGTCCACCTTCACCAGGGCGAGCCCCGTTGCCTCCACCTCCCGTCCGTCGGGGAGGGCGAGCTGCTCGACCCGCAGGCGGAGGTTGGTGTAACTCTCCCGCTCGTCCGGCTCACCCACGACCACCCCCTCCAGGGTGACGCGGCCCACGTCGTTGTAGGCTGTCAGCGAGGAGGCGTCTGGGGGGGGATGGGATACCAGCAGTCGGGCCGCCCCCAGCGCCAGGGCCACGACGCAGGCGCAGAGGAGGCGGGTGCGGCGGGGGCCCTTCCAGCCGATCAGCCCCACTGTGCCAACTAGGCCGAGGAGCAGGAGGGCCTGCCAGGGAGGGGAGAGGGCCCGGGCCAGCGCGATGCCGGCCAGCCACGCAACGGAAAGGTATACGAGGGTCATACCGCACCTCAGCAAGCGACGTTGATGGTTTCAATGGGCCAGGTGCGACTGGCGAAGGGTACTATACCACAGGTCGCCCCGGAGGGGAAGGAAGATCGCAGAACTACCTACTGAACGGTGACGACGATGGGTCCTTTCAGCTTGGCGCACGAATCGTCGGGGAAGCAGATCATCATCCACAGGTGGTAGGTGCCGGGGGCGGGGATGTTGATGTGGTCGCGCCAGGTGAAATGCTGGCCCGGCGCGAAGGATGAGTAGGTCCAGCTCTGCTGGAACTGCCCCGTCTCCTCCACCCACGTCCCCAGGGCGGTGTAGGCGACCGTCTCATTGGAGGTGTTGGTGATATCCATATTGAACCAGATGTCCTGCCCCACGCCGAAGGGGCCGGGCGCGCCCTCCACCGTGTAGTCGTTGGGCACCAGCCCGCGGACGTTGGTGGGCGCGGGGGTGTCGGTGGGTGCAGGGGTAGCCGTCGGCGGGACGGGTGTCGGTGCGGGGGGTGGCTCGACCTGGGGCACGTTCCCGGTGTTGAAGGGGGTGACGATGTCTCCGAAGACCCAGCCGGCCCCTACCTCGTGCTGAATCTGCCACCAGTCCCCGTACCGGCCGGTCACCGGGGCCTCGGCGCCCGGCTGGAGGAAGCCCACGACCGGGTAGTTGGTCCCCGGACCGCCTCGGACGTTCACCCCGCTCTCGCCCGCCCGGACGAGGGGGGTGGTAGGGGTCGCCGTGGCGGGGATCGGCGTGGGGACGGGCGTGTCCGTCGGCAGGGGCGTGGCGGTGGGGGC
>DQUX01000182.1 GCA_015662065.1 Anaerolineales bacterium
ATAGAAAGCGGCTTTTGTCAAGAACTATCGACGAGGAAACCCGTCCAATTCGTGCCATTCGTGATCCATCAGGAGGAGGAAAAGTGACGATAGATGAAATCACCATCCGCATCGGCGGGGAGGCGGGGATGGGGCTGGAGTCCGGCGGCGCGGGGTTCGCCAAGGCGTTGACCCGAGGCGGTCTCTACGTCTTCGGCCTGCCGGACTACTACTCCCGCATCCGAGGCGGCCACAACTTCTTCTCCGTCCGCGTCGCCTCCCACCCCCTCTACTCCCACGCCGAGCCGGTCCACGTCCTGCTGGCGCTGGACGTGGAGACGGTCCGGCGACACATCGACGCGGTGGTCCCGGGCGGGGCCGTCGTCTACGACACCAAGGACAACCTGCCCGACGACCTGCGCCGGCCCGACGTCCACCTCTGCCCCCTTCCCCTCACCGCGCTGGCCGAGGAGAAGGGGGGGCGGGCGGTGATGCGCAACACCCTGGCCTTCGCCGTGGCCGCCGGCCTGATCGGGTTCGACCCCACCTACATAGAGAGCGTCGTCCGGGACAACTTCGCCCGCAAGGGGCAGTCGGTAGTGGATGCCAATCTCCGGGTAGTGGAGGCGGGGGCCCAGGCGGGCTGCTCCTTCCAGCCCGACTTCCCCTTCCGTATGGAGGCGGTGCCGAACGCCCCCCGCCGCCTCATCCTCAATGGCAACGACGCCTTCGCGCTGGGCGCCCTGGCGGGGGGCTGCCGCTTCGTCGCCGCCTACCCGATGACCCCCGGCTCCCCCGTTCTCCACTGGTTCGCCGCCCACGCCGAGGCATACGGCGTGGTCACCAAACACGCCGAGGACGAGATCGGGGCCATCAATATGGCCATCGGCGCGGCCTATGTGGGAGCGCGGTCGCTGGTCCCCACCTCCGGCGGCGGCTTCTCCCTGATGGTGGAGGCGCTGGGCCTGGCCGGCATCACCGAGGTCCCGGTGGTCATCTACGAGGCCCAGCGGCCCGGCCCCGCCACCGGGATGCCCACCCGCACCGAGCAGGGCGACCTCCTCTTCGTCACCTACGCCTCCCAGGGGGAGTTCCCCCGCTTCGTCCTCGCCCCCGGCACGGTCGAGGAATCCTTCCGCATCGGCTGGCAGGTCTTCAACCTGGCGGAGCGGTACCAGACCCCGGCCATCGTCCTCAGCGACCACTACCTGGCGGTGGCCTACCGGACGATAGAACCGGACGGGCTGGACTTCGACGGGGTGACCGTCGACCGGGGGGCACTGCTCACGCAGGAGGATCTGGATGGACTAACGGAGCCCTACCGCCGCTTCCGGATCACCGAATCGGGCGTCTCCCCCCGCGCCCTCCCCGGCCACCCCAACGGGGTCTGGGTCACTACCGCCAACGAGCACGACGAGCTCGGCGCCATCAGCGAGGAGCCGGAGAACCGGGTCGCTCAGGTGGAGAAGCGAATGCGGAAACTGAGGGGAATGGCGGGGGAGGTAACGGAGCCATCCCTTTACGGGCCGGAGGGAGCGGAGGTGACTCTTCTCTGCTGGGGGTCCTCCTACGGCCCGGTGCGGGAGGCGGTGGACCGGCTGAACGGGAAGCGGCCCGGCCAGGCGAACATGCTCCACTTCAGCGCGCTCCATCCCTTCCCCGTGGAGGCCACGAAGGCGGCCCTGGAGCGGACGAACCGGACGGTCGTTGTCGAGGGGAACAGCACCGGGCAGTTCGAGACCCTGCTGCGGGCCTACACCTGCTGGTCGCCCGACGGCGCGGTCCGCCGGTACGACGGCCGGGCCTTCACGCCCGAGTACATCCTCCGCCGACTCCGTGACGCTTGACGTTCGACGCTTCACGTTCGACGTGCACAATGAAGGAGCAGGGTATGCTGACTCGAAAGGATTTTGCAGGGCGGGAACGCTCCACCTGGTGTAGGGGCTGCGGCAATTTCGGCATCCTCAACGCCATCAAACTGGCGTTGGTAGAGCACGACATCCCTCCCCACGAGATATTCATCGTCACCGGGATCGGATGCGGGAGCAAACTTCCCCACTACATGAAGGTCACCGGCTACCACACCCTCCACGGGCGGGCGCTGGCCATCGCGACCGGCGCCCGGCTGGCCAACCACCGGTTGCGGGTGATGACGGTCCACGGCGATGGCGACGCCTATGCCGAGGGAATGGCCCACTTCATCCACGCCGCCCGGCGCAACGTGCGCATCGTGGACCTGGTGCAAGACAACCGCATCTACGGCCTCACCCGGGGCCAGTACTCCCCCACCAGCGAGCGGGGCAAACGGACCCCCACCTCACCGGAAGGGGCCATCGACCGGCCCGTCAACCCGCTGGCCCTGGCCATCACCGCCGGCGCCACCTTCGTCGCCCGGGGGTACTCCGGCGAGCTGAAGCACCTGGCCTGGCTCATCGGCGAGGCGCTGGAGCACCCCGGCTACGGGCTGATCGACACCCTCCAGCCCTGCGTCACCTGGAACCGGTCCTACGCCTACGACTTCTACAACAAGCGGGTCTACAAGCTGGAGGAGGAGCCGGGATACGACCCCACAGACCGGGCCGGGGCCTGGGAGAAGACCCAGGAGTGGGGCGAGCGGATTCCCATCGGTATCTTCTACCGGGGAGAGCCGGCCCCCACCTACGAGGAACAGGTGCCGGCCCTCCGGGCCGGCCCTCTGGTGGAGCAGCCGCTGGAGCGACTGCGGCCGGACCAGATAGAGAAACTGCGCGCAGAGATCGCTTGAGCGGGGCGCGGACGTCGAAGCGCCTCTCGCGCCTCCCCGCAACCGGCCTGTAACATGGCTGTAACGGAGGGTCGGCCGAACTCCTCTACAATGGGAGAGAACGGCGGGGCAGTCCCGTTGCTATATGGTGCTTCGCCAGGGGGAAGCTGCCCCCCGAGGCCCGGATAACATTTCGGGGCCTGCCGCGAAAGGAGGACTTGCCGGCCAAGGACAGGGGCATCGGATTCAGATACCCTCGCCGCACTCTTGTTCTGGGGGACATCGCTGATGCAAGATCAAAGATCGGGCCAGTACTCTGAGTGGCGACAGCGGCTGCGCCAGTTCTTTAGCCTCAATATCCGCAGCAAGATCATCCTGCCCTATTTGATCCTCACGCTGGTCGTAGCGATCATCGGTACCTACGTGGTGATCACCCTGGTCACCAGCTCCCTCGACGAGCGGCTGACCAACCACCTGCTGGAAGCCGGGCGCGTCCTCTCAGACACGCTGGCACGCCACGAGCTCAAACACGTGGAGTCGGCCCGGATCGTAGCCTTCACCCAGGGAATGGGCAAGGCGCTGCGGGACCGCGATCAGGAAAGCGTGGCCACACTGGGCCAGCCGACGGCCGTCGGCCTGGGCCTGGAGTGCCTCATCATCACCGACGCCGAGGGCCAGGAGGTGCTCCACGTCTTGCGGCGGGAGGACGGCTCGTATGGGGTGGTGAGCGGACAGTTCGACACCCTGGGGCTGTGGATGGTGCAGGCTCTGCTGGAGATGGGCGATCCCAACGGACTGCCCCGACGGGGGATCGGCCTTCATCCGGTCGACCAGCGGTACTATTATTTCACCGCCCTCCCCGTCGCGCTGGAGAGCCAGGTGGTCGGCGTGGTGGTCGTCGGCACCTCACTGGACACCCTGGTGCCCCATTTCAAGACCACCTCCCTGGCCGATGTGATCATCTACCTCGACGGGGGGCGGGCCGTCGCCACGAGTTTCGCCCTCGCCGAAGAGCCGGGCAGCGTGGCCGACCTGCTGGACGAACTCTCCATCACGCCGGAATGGTACGAGCGGGCCCTGAACAGCACCCACTCCACCACCGGCGAGAACCTGACCATCCGCGGCCGCTGGTACCGCCTCGCCCGCGGGCCGCTCCGCGTGGGCGACGAACGGCTGGGGGTCTTCGCCGTCGCCCTGCCCGCCCACTTCATCGTCCGGGCCGGGACCACCAGCCGCAACACCTACGCGCTGCTCTTCGCCACCGCGATGGCCTGCGTGATATTGGTCGGATATGTGATCTCCCAACGCATCACCCGCCCCCTGGGACGCCTGGTGCGTACGTCGCGGGCGGTGGCGGAGGGGCACCTCGAGCAACGGACGGGGATTCGAGGCGCAGACGAGATCGGTCTGCTGGCCACAACCTTCGACGAGATGACGGAGCGGCTGGCGGAACGAACCCGCGAGCTGGAGAACCTCATCCACATCCACAAAGAGGCCGCCGGCCGCATCCGGGCGATCCTCTCTAGCATCGGCGACGGCGTGCTGCTGGAGGACCTGGAGGGGAATTTCATCCCCCTAAACGCCGCCGCTGAGGCGATGCTGGAGGAGATGGCGGCCAATTTCCTGCTCGGCCCCCTGCGGGAATTGCCCATCGGTGAGTTCGAACAGGGCCTGGATACCCCCTCGAACCCCTGGCTCCTGGAGCACCGTCGCTTCCAGGTGGGGAGAAAAACGATCAGCGTCCACTCCGCGGCCGTCCAGACGGACGATGGCGAGCGGTTGGGCACGGTGGTCGTGCTGCGGGACGTGACCGCCGAGGTCGAGGCGGACCAGCTCAAGGACGCTTTCATCGCCCACGTCTCCCACGAGCTGCGCACGCCGTTGACGGCGATCAAGGGATACAGCGACCTCCTGCTCAACACCGCCGGCCCGGCCCTGGATGAGACCCAACGGGGGTTCCTGGAGACGATCGACCGCCACACGGAAAACCTGATGTCTATGATCGAGACGCTGCTGGACTTCTCGGAGATGGAAGCACGAGGGCGGCTGGGCCTGCAGCGGCGCCCACTGCGCCTCTCCGACCTCGTGGAGGAGATCGTCGCGGAGTGGCAGGCGCCAATGGAAGAGAAGGGGGTGGCGTTCGAGGCGGAAATCCCGGCCGACCTCCCCCTGGTGAGAGCGGACCCCCGGCGGCTTCGCTGGGCGATCATCAACCTGGTGCGCAACGGTCTGCAGCACACACCGGCCGGCGGCAGCGTGACCCTGCGGCTCTCCACCCGCGAAAACCGGGTCATCCTCGACGTTGTGGACACCGGGGTGGGGATCTCCCCCCAGGACCAGCAGCAACTCTTCCGTCGCTTCTACCGGGTCGGGTCTGAATTAGGGAATGAGGTGCGTGGGCTGGGGCTGGGGCTGTATGTGACCAAGGCTATCGTGGAGGCCCACGGGGGAGAGATCTACGTCGTCAGCGAGGAGGGAAAGGGCAGCACCTTCACCATAGCCCTCCCGATCCTGCGGCCTCGCGGGGACGAGGGGACGGCAGCCCAACGCGCCGGGGTGGAGAGCGAGGGACAATGACGACAGGAGAGCATCAAGATAACTACAGCCGGAATTGGAGACGGCGCGATCTACTGATGTTCTTCTTGATCCTCCTGGTGGGGATCGCCTGCCTCCTGCTCGCGGCGCAGATAGCGGCCACCCCGGCCCGCGTCTGGGAGGTCCCCGCCGGCATGCTCTCCGAGCTGAATCCAGACGACCGCCAGGCCCCCCAGGGGCTCTTCATCGAGCCCCTACGCCCGGAGATCATGACCCTCCCCCCCTGGGGGCCGGACCAACTGCTGACCCCCCAGGGGCCGGGAGTCGTCGTCCCGCCGGCCGTCTTCGTCCCTGCCGGGACCGACACCCCCGCCCCCACGACGGCGGTCGCCGCGACCCCCAGCAGTACGCCGACCCCCC
>DQUX01000021.1 GCA_015662065.1 Anaerolineales bacterium
CACCCCCTTCGTACGGGCAAGAGAAGCCCGCGAAGGCGGGCTTGGCTACCCGTAGCCGCGGCTTTCAGCCGCCAGGCGGAAAAGGTCTAGCCGATCACCAGCAGACGTCGAACTCCGAACGTCTAGTAGAGGAACATCGGCTTTCCGTGTACGTGCATCACCTTGGGCCGGTACTCCTCCACCTCGTAGAGTGCCCGCACGTCCACCTGTTTGACCCCCAGGGTGGGTGAGGCGGCGTCCACATCGGTGTACCGTCCCTCCCGCAGCGCCACCATCCGCCCGAACTTCCCCTCCTGGACCAGAACCATCGCCGTATTGGCGTAGTTAACCGCCACCATAATGTCTAGCGCGTCCGGTTCGCCCGAGCGCATCAGGTAGGCCAGTTCCTGGCACATCGTCTTCTCACCGGTGACCTGCTCCAGCCGCTTGGCGGTGACCGCGCCGATGCCTCCCAGCTTCTTATGCCCGTAGGGGTCGGCCACGCCGGTCTGGATCACCTCCTTGCCGATCTCGTGGGCCCCCTCAGAGATGGTCATCATCGCGTACCGGCTGGGGTTGGCCTGCTTGTCCTGCAACAGCAAGTGAGCCAGCCTCTCGAGATCGAAGGGAACCTCGGAGATGATGGCCCGATCCACTCCGGCCAGGTAGGCGGCGATCAGAGAGGTCTCCCCCGAGTGGCGGCCGAAGAGTTCCACCACGCAGATTCGCTCGTGGGACCCGGCCGAGGAGCGCAGTTGGTGGATAAACCGAACGCTGCGGGTGACGGCGGTGGAGAAGCCGATGCAGTAGTCGGTACCGAAGACATCGTTGTCCATTGTCTTGGGGATGCTGACGATGGGGAAGCCCTCCCGGTGGATGCGGGTGGCGTACCCCAGCGTGTCCTCCCCACCGATGGGGATCAGCATCTCCATCTCCAGATGCTCCAGCACCCGCATGATGTGGATCGTGAAGTCGAAGAGCCCGTACTCATCCACCGGAAACATCTCCGGGTTCAGGAACCCGGGTGCTTTCTCCATTTGAACCCGGCTGGGGTTGGTGCGGGAGGTGTGTAGGAAGGTACCACCGGTGCGGTCGATGGTCCGCACCACCGCCTTGTTCAGCGGCATGATGCATTCCTCATAGGTCGTAGGATCGTCTGGGTTGTAGTACAGGAGCCCGGCCCAGCCGCGCCGGATGCCCAGTGGCTCGTGTCCCTCGTCGACCGCGCGGTAGACCAGGGCCTTGATGCAAGGATTCAGACCGGGGACGTCGCCCCCGCCAGTCAGGATGCCAATGCGCATGTCACCTCCTCACGCGTCATCTGTCGCGTATCTTACCGCTTGTGCTCACGTTGGCCAGGCGTCCGCCTGTCGCCCGGAGCAGGTCTTGGAAACCCAGCGCCGCCATCACATCCGGTGCGCCGCCGGAGGTGTAGACGGTGGTGTGCTCGGTCAGGGCCGTGTCCACCCAGGTGGGCAGCGGCTCCCGATGGCCCACCGGCGGCACCGCGCCGGGCGGATAACCGGTCGCCTCTTGGACCCGCCGGGGTGGGGCGATCATCACCCGCCGCGCTCCCAGCACGTGCCGCAACCTATGGGGGTCGGCCCGCCGGTCCCCACCCACCAGCACCAGGACCGGCTGGCCGTCGGCCAGGAAGAGCAGGGACTTGACCACCGCGCTCGGCTCCACCCCCAGGGACCGGGCGGCCTGGTCGGCGCGGGCTCCCCCGGCCTGGACCAGCCGGTAGGGCACACCGCAGGCGCGCAGGGCCGCTTCCACGTCGGCCGGTCCCCGCTGCCTTAGGCCCCTCGTAGTTTCAGGCTTCAGCCCCATGTCTCCTCCCGGACCTGCACCGCGTCCGGCCCCACCAAGTCGGCCAGCTTCTCCCCCAGTTCGCGGCAGTAGCGGGTGGAGTGGTTGGGGAACTCCAGCAGTTGATCGCCGTTGGGGCCGTTTGTCAGCAGGAAGGTGAAGTGATCTTCCCCTGGGAAGGAAACCAGCAGCTCGTGCACGGCGGAGAGCAGTTGGAAATCCCGCTCCGCGTCTCCGGTGCGCCGGATGGTCACCTGGATGGTGCGGCGGAGGGGCGGTGGGGCTGCGGGCGGCGGGGGAGGAGGCGGAGCTGCCCGTGGCCGGGTCACCTCCTGGGGTGTCTTGACCCACTGACAGATCAGGCTCGGCTGTTCGCGCCGGAAGTTCACCCTCCCGCCGACCACCACCACCCGGTCGGGGAGCCACATCTCTTTGGTTTCCTCCCACGTTCGGGGGAAGACCACCACGTCGCAGGATCCGTACAGGTCCTCCAGGGTGACGAAGGCCATCTCCTTCCCGTTGCGGGTGGTGTGCCGCCGGATCCGCCGGACCTCCCCTACCACCGTCACCGTCTGTTCGGGCTGTTCGTCCTGCAACTGCCCGGCGTAGGCGGTGATCACCTCGCTCAGGTCCCGGATTGCCCCCGCCAGTGGGTGCTCGGAGAGGTAGGCTCCTGCCAGTTCTTTCTCCCATTCCAGGATCTCCCGCTGCGGGGCCTCGGCCACCCGGGTGAGGCCGGCGAGGAGGCTCTCATCGTCCTCGACGCGCACGCCGGTCGCCTCGCCGAACAGGCTCATTTGGCCGACCTCCCGGGCCCGGTGGACGCGGGCGCTCAGCCCCATCATCCGGTCCAGAGCGGCCAGCAGGCGGGCCCGGGGGCCGAAGTCGCTGAACGCCCCCACCCGGATCAGGCTCTCCAACGCCCGCCGGTTGACCGCCCGCAGGTCCACCCGGCGGCAGAAATCCCCCAGATCGCGGAAGGGACGGTCCCCCCGGGCGCGCCGGATCGCCTCCACCGGCCCATCTCCCACGTTCTTCACCGCACCCAGGCCGAAGCGGATCGCCGGGCCGCCGGGTCGGTCCTCTATGGTGAAAACCAGGTCGGAGTGGTTGATGCTGGGAGGGAGGACCTCGATCCCCATCCGGCGGCATTCGCTCACCAGCATGCCCACCTTGTCGGTGTTGTTCCGCTCCACCGTCAGCAGGGCCGCCATGTACTCCACCGGGTAGTGGGCCTTGAGATAGGCGGTCTGGCAGGTGAGGACGGCGTAGTCAGCGGCATGGCTGTTGTGCACCAGAATGTCGTTGGCGATAAAGTTGTGGGTTCCCTCGATCTCCAGATCGTAGGTCCGCTTCTCGCCGACGTACTCGATCCGGACGACACGATCCCAGTAGATGTCACTCTCAGCGTGGCGCCGAAGGGCCGGATCATCGAAACAGGCCGCCAAGCGTGCGAGCGCCTGGCGGGAGAAGCCCTGTTTGCCGACGTTGGACGAGGGGTAGAGCGCACGGGGTGCAACCCCACACGCCTCTCGAACCTCCTGCCAGGTGACACTCGTCCGTTCCTTCGCCGCTCGCACCAGCTCCTTTACCTCGAGAGGGACCACATCCTTGGTCCCGGAGGAGACCGGCTCTTCTAGGCACATTGCTTCAACTGCGGTCCGGCTCGCCTCCCTCACGAAGTAGACGGCAACGCGGCGAGCAAAGGCGACGATGTTGCCGTTACCGGTGACAAAGAGCTGGTAGCCGGTCCGATGGTCACCTCTGTAGGGGAACTCCACCTCCCTCAGCCGGGCGATGATGCCCAGCCGCAGTAAGAGGTGCTGCATCTGCTGGGCCATCTTCCGGGAAGAGGTGGCGTAGTATAAGCTGCGTCCCTTAGAGGCGATGCGTCCGTTCCCTTCCCACATCCGGGCGATGAGAAGTGCGATCTGCCGGTTCGTCAATTCAAAGACGGAGGGGGGAATCTCTTTTTCTGTGGCCCGCTTCCCCCAGATTCCCAGTCGCTTAGCCCACGAGACGATTCCCGGCGGCCCCGAGCGATCTATCCGCCGGGCGTATACAGACCGAGTGCCCTTGTGGGTGGACACGGTACACCGGGTATTGGGAAACTGCTCGGCGGCGTGGATGTAATCCTCCACCAGTTTCCCATCTCGGCTGTAGAAGTAGACGGAGTGGGGATGGCGCAGGTTCCCTTCGGCCAGCAGGTGGGCCAGGGCGATCACCTCGTGCTCGGGCCACTCCGTCTGCCCCTCCACCGGCAGCCGCCGGGGGACGGCGATCCGGTCCCCTTCCTGCAGCTCGGCCAGCAGACGCCAGCCGTCATAGGTGTAAAAGGGGTGATTGGCCGTCGCCTCGATGGTCCGTCCCAGCGCCGTCCTCAGTCGATAGACCGGCTTGACGCCGTTATCCATCACGGCCCGGATCGAGCCGTCGGCGAGCTGGAGTGTGACAAGGTTGCAGGTGAGAGTGCGGTCCACGGAAGCATCGCCCCGAAACAGGCTGCCTACGGTGACGAGGCGGCCCGTCGCTGCGTCCAGGATCTCCACGTCCCCCGGCAGGCACTTATTGAACCCATATCGAGCGAAGTACTCAATATCCCCAAAAATCGCCTCCGCCGTCTCCCGGGGGATGCCGTTCTCCACCGCCCCCTGGACGAATTTCTCCCGGTGTTTGAGGAGCTCCTTCTTTTTCTTCTTTGCCACCCCCCGCCGAAGCAGGTCGGCCTCGCCGGCCGTGTATCCGGCCAGGTCGGTGGCGATGCGGATGATCTGCTCCTGAAAGACCGTGATCCCGAAGGTCTCGTCCAGGATGGGGGCCAGGGCGGGGTGGTGGTACTCGACCGTCTCCTGGCCGTGCATACGGCGGATGTAATCTGGGATGTGCTCCATCGGTCCGGGCCGGTAGAGGGCCAGCACGGCGACGATGTGCTCGTAGCGAGAGGGGCGCATCTCCTGCAGGACCCGCCGGAAGCCGGCCCCCTCCACCTGGAAGACCCCCACCACGTCCCCGCCGGAGAGGAGGCAATAGATCGCCGGATCGTCCAGAGGGATGGAGTCCAGGTCCAACTCCACCCCGTGCCGTTGCCGGATCAGGTCGCAGGCGCGGCGCATCACCGCCAGGGTGCTCAGCCCCAGGAAGTCCACTTTGAGAAGGCCGATAGCCTCCAGGTGTTCCATCGGCCATTGGGTGACGGCGTTCAGGAGCGCCGGGCCGCCCTGTCCGCTCTCCCCCTTGGTCGGTCGGTGGAGGGGGCAGTACTCCACCAGGGGGGCGTCGGCGATGACGACGCCGGCGGCGTGAGTGGAGGCGTGGCGGGCCACCCCCTCCAGTTGGGCCGCCGCGTCCAACAGATTGCGGACGTAGGGGGTTGTCTCATGCAGCTCCCGCAGCTCCGGCACCTGCTCCAGGGCCTCTCGGATGGACATCGGCTTGCCGGGGATGCTGGGGATCAGCTTGGCGATCCGGTCCACCTCCGCCAGCGGGACGTCCATCACCCGCCCCACGTCCCGCACCGCCGCCCGCGCCCCCAGGGTCCCAAAGGTGATGATCTGGGCCACGTTCTCCCGGCCGTACTTGTGGATGGTGTACTCGATCATCTCCCCCCGCCGGTCGTCGGGGAAGTCCAGGTCGATGTCCGGCATCGAGACCCGGCCGGGGTTGAGGAATCGCTCAAAGATCAGGCCGTTGGCGAGGGGGTCCACCATCGTGATACCCAGGCTGTAGGCGACGATGGAGCCGGCGGCAGACCCCCGGGCGTTGTACCAGATATCCCGCTCTCGGGCTGCCCGGCAGAGGTCCCAGACGATCAGGAAGTAGGTGTCGAACCCCATCTGGTGGATGATGGACAGCTCGTGCTCCAGCCGGCTGCGGACCTCGGGGCTGTCGGCCCGGTCCCCGTACCGGCGGCGGAGCCCCTCCTCGCACAGGGCGCGCAGGTAGGATTCCGGCGTCTGTCCCTCCGGGACCTGGAAGGGGGGCAGGTGGTAGTGGTCGAAGTCCAGTTCTACTTGGCACATCTCGGCGATGCGGGCGGTGTTGGTGACCGCCTCGGGCACCTCCGCGAAGAGGCGGGCCATCTCCTCCGGGCTGCGCATATAGTAGGTATCGCCATCCATCCGCATCCGGTTGGGGTCGTTGAGGCTCTTGCCGGTGCCGATGCAGAGGATAATGTCGTGGATGGGGGCCTGCTCCCGGTGGACGTAGTGGACGTCGTTGGTCGCCACCAGCGGCAGGTCGAACTCCTGGGCGAAGGCCACCAGTTGTCGGTTGACCACGTCCAGCTCTGGGATGTCGTGGCTCTGTAGCTCCAGGAAGAAGCGGTCTGGGAAGGCGTCTCGATACCAGGCAACGGCACGCCGGGCCTCCTCCAGCCTACCCTGCTGGATGAGGCGGGGGATCTCGGAGGAGCCGCAGCCGGAGGCGACGATGAGGCCCTCACTGTAGTCGGCCAGGACCTGCTTGTCTACCCGGGGCTTGTAGTAGTAGCCCTCCAGCATAGCGACCGTCGCCAGCCGGAGCAGGTTCTGGTAGCCGGTCTGGTTCTGGGCCAGGAGCAGTAGGTGGTAAGGTTTGCGGTCCTCTACGGCACTCCGGTCTTTCAGGCTGCGCCGCGCCATGTAGGCCTCGATGCCGATGATAGGCTTGATCCCGGCCGCCTGGGCGGCCTGGTAGAACTCGACGACGCCGTAGAGCACGCCGTGGTCGGTGAGCGCCAGGGCTGGCATCCCCAGCTCTGCCGCCCGCTGCGTCAGCGCCTTGGGGCTGCTGAGTCCGTCTAGGAGGGAGTAATGGCTATGGACATGGAGATGCACAAACTTGACCATCGTTTGGATTATACCACAAATGGGGGAG
>DQUX01000179.1 GCA_015662065.1 Anaerolineales bacterium
CCAGGCCCAGGCACGGCCCACCAGGGGGGGCCTCCCCCGATTCCTCCACCGGCTCGGTGGGCACGACCGTGGGGGTCTCCGGCGGGCGGGGTGTAGCGGTGGCGGCCGGCTGGCCCCGCGGGGCCGTCGGCAGGCTGAAGGGGGTGATCTCCATCGTGGGCAGGACGATCGGCGTGGGCACCGACTCCACCGGGTAGCCCAGCCAGTCCCGCCACTCCACCTCGAGCTGGACCATGTCCAGTCCCGTCGTCTGGGCCAGCGCCTCCTCAAAGGGGACGTTGTCCGCCAGGGTGAGGATCAGCTCCCCCAACGTCTCCTCCCCGTAGGCCTCGGCCAGGTAGGCCACCAGGCTGTAGGCCACGGCGTACCACAGGCCCACCTCGCCGTGGGCCACCCCCCCGCCCCGCGTCATAACGGGGAGGGATTTCAGCTCCCCTGCCTCCGCTGCCTCCAGGACCATCCCCATCTCCCGGTCGTGGTCGCTCCGCTCGTTGTAGACGGCGATCCCCTCGTTGAACCAGGTGGGGACGGTGACCCAGGTGTCGTGGAAGATCTCCCCGTAGAAGACGTGGGCCAACTCGTGGGGGACCACGTCGTAGACAAACCAGTCCAGGTCGTTGCCCCACTGGACGGTGATGCCGGAGAAGGTCTGCCCACCGACCCAGTCCTGGCAGGACCGGGGGGCGTAGAAGGCGCAGAAATCCTCCTGGTTGTTGTAGATGACCACGCGGGCGGGCCGCTCGGTGGTGGTTCCGGTGATGCGGGCCACGTGCTCGTACCCCTCCTGCGCGGCCTGGAAGAGGGCCTGACCGAATTCCGATGGCCGATCGTACCAGAAGACGATGACGTGCTCGTCCTCCAGCCGCTGCCAGTCGTGGGTGGTGTCGGTGTACTCGGTGCGCACCGGCTCGGTGACCAGCGTCTGCCCCCCGCTGTCGGTCACCTCCCAGTGGTAGGCGACCTCGATGAAGGGGGGCACCGTCTCCCCGGAGGTGCGCCAGACCGCGGTCACCTCCACCTCCGGAGCAGGCGTGAAGGGCTCCACAGGCACCAACCGCGTGGTCTCCTCCCACCCTATCTGGAGGTAGAGGCTCACCGCCGTGATGTCTCCCCCATCGCTCTTGACCCGCAGACGGAAAGAGAGATCGTCCGGGAAATGGCTCTCCACCGACTGGTCCAGCACCTGGATCGTGGACCCCGGCGCGGCGGCGGCGGGCAGGGGGCGAAGCACCCCCGCCAGGACCAGTGCCAGGGCGAGAATGGTTCTTTTCATCACAGCCTCCTTAGTTTGACGATGTCACATTATGCCCTGAGGGGGCCTGTGACTCCCGACTTGGGCTGAAAACGGTACCTTTCGGCTGGAGACGCGGGTCACAGGTCCGCTTGGCGCCTTCAAAGCGAGAGTTCTATGTTAACCACGATCCCGGTCACCCGCTCCCCCTCCATCCGCACCACAGCCAGGGTCGGGGCCTCCTCCGGGCGGACCCGGAGCAGGGTCAGCGCTCCGTCCAGTCGGTGCGCCCGCCGGACCTCTTGGAGGATCACCCGCACCCGGCCTCGCCACGGAGGCCGGCGCAGGAGGCTCAGGAGGGGCCCGTCGCCCGGGTGAACCACGACGACGAACCGCTCCACCCCCTCGGCGGCGAGTTGTTCCATCACCCGCTCCACCATCGGCTTCCCGGCCACGGGCAGCATCGGCTTGGAGCGGGCGTCGGTCAGCGGGCGCAGTCGCTTTCCCCGCCCGGCAGCCAGTACCACGGCCAGCACAGTTCCCAGTGTACCGCAGTTGGGCGGTGAGGTCAACTGTGTAGGACGGGCTGTCAGCCTGTCCTATGTAGCCGTGACCTTGTGAGCAAATCGGTGTTCTTCTTTCTGACCGGCGGGCACGGGGGCCCGCCCGTTCGGCAGATAGGAGGCAAGGATATGAAAAGACGAATCGTTGTCACCGGTCTGGGGGCGGTCACCCCGCTGGGGAACGACGTGCCCACCCTTTGGGAGAACCTGCTGGCGGGCCGCAGCGGAGTCGGCCCCATCACCCAGTTCGACGCTTCGCAGATCGAGGTGCATATCGCCGCCGAGGTCAAGGATTTCGACCCGGTGGCCCTTTTCGGCCGCCGGGATGCCCGCCGTCACGATCGGTTCACCCTCTTCGCGATGGAGGCGGCCCGCCAGGCAGTGGCCGACGCCGGGCTGCAGTTCCAAGGGGAGGACGGGCGGGAGGTCGGCGTGCTGATCGGCACCGGCATCGGCGGGGTCCTCACCCTGCTGGCGAACTACGACGTTCTCCAGCGGTCCGGTCCCCGGCGGATCAGCCCCTTTATGGTCCCGATGATGATGCCCAACGCCGCTGCCGCCTCCGTGGCCATCACCTATGGGCTGCACGGCCCCAATCTGTGTCTCTCCTCTGCCTGCGCCACCGGCTCTCACGCCATCGGCGAGGCGGCGGAGGTCATCCGACGGGGGCAGGCCGAGGTGATGATCTGCGGCGGGAGCGAGGCGGCCATCCACCCCCTCTCCGTCTCTGGTTTCAAGAATATGGGAGCGCTCTCGGGCCGCAACGACGAGCCGGAGCGGGCCAGCCGTCCCTTCGACGCCGAGCGGGACGGGTTTGTCATCGGCGAGGGTGCCGGAGTGCTGGTCCTGGAGAGCCTGGATCGCGCCCTTCGACGCACTGCCCACATCTACTGCGAGTTGGTCGGCTACGGGGCCGCCGCCGACGCCCACCACATTACCGCGCCGGAGGAGAGTGGGCAGGGGGCGGCGATGGCTATGGAGCGGGCCCTGGCCCGCGCGGGCCTGTCCCCCGAGGCGGTGGACTACATCAACGCCCACGGTACCAGCACTCCCCTCAACGACCGGATCGAGACGCAGGCCATCCGCGCCGTCTTCGGCCCCCACGCCGACCGACTGGCGGTCAGTTCCACCAAGTCCATGCTGGGCCACCTGATGGGGGCCGCCGGAGCGGTCGAGGCCATCGCCTGCGTCAAGAGCCTGGAGACCGGCTGGGTCCATCCCACCATCAACTACGAGACCCCCGACCCGGAATGTGACCTGGATTACGTGCCCGACGGGGCGCGGCGGCTGGCCCCCCGGGTGGTCCTTTCCAACTCCTTTGGCTTCGGCGGCCACAACGGGTGCCTGATCTTCCGTCGCTGGGAGGGAGCGGAGTGACGCCGTATGCCCACGTCGTTGGCTGGGGGAAGTACGTCCCGCAGCGGGTGCTGACCAACGACGACCTCTCGCGGATGGTGGATACCTCCGACGAGTGGATCCGCACGCGGACCGGCATCCGCCAGCGGCACCTGGTCGGGGACGGGGAGGCCACGGCCAGCATGGCGATCCAGGCCGCCCGGGAGGCGCTGGAGGTGGCGGGGATCGCCCCCTCCCAGCTCGACCTGATCGTCGTCGCGACGGTCACCCCCGACCACCTCTTCCCCGCCACCGCCTGCCTGGTCCAGGATGGGCTGGGGGCCACCCGCGCCGCCGCCTTCGACCTCTCGGCGGGCTGCTCCGGCTTCGTCTACGGCGTCGCCGTCGCCGCCCACCTCCTATCGGCCGGGGTCTACCGGACGGCGTTGGTGATCGGCGCGGAGACCCTATCCCGCATCACCGACTGGTCCGACCGGGTCACCTGCGTCCTGTTCGGCGACGGGGCCGGGGCGGTGGTCCTGGAGGCGGGGGAGAACGAGGGGGGGGTGCTGGCCACGGTCCTGGG
>DQUX01000335.1 GCA_015662065.1 Anaerolineales bacterium
AGACCCCCTCAGAGCACAATTTGAGGGCTCCAAGCGGGTCTGGGACCCGCGTCTCTTTCAGCCCAAGTCGGGGGTCACAGACCCCCTCAGAGCACCATGTGACATTGTCAAACTACGCGCCAAGATGCTGTTCCAGATAACGGTAATCCGGCGTCAGCTCCCCCCGGTAGGAGATGACCGCCCGTTTGATCTCCGGGGGCAGGGCCAGCCGCTCGAAGGGGACGGTGTAGTCCGCCTGGGCGATGGCGGGGACGAATCGCCTGAGGACCCCGCTGAAATCCATCGACGCCTCCCGAGGTAACTGGCTGGGCAGGATGTCTACCGCCAGCACCACCACCCCCTCCCCGGCGTAGCCATCGACCGCCTCCCCGGTGAGGGGGTTGTAGACGTAGACGGGGTCGCCCGGCTCGGTGCAACGGACAGTGCACTCGATGGCCCCCTCCACATCGCAACTGATGTCGCCGATAACCCGCAGACGGGGACGGGTCGGGCCGCCGAACAGCTCCCGCAGGTAGCTCTTCGTCACCAGCCGGGGGTACTTCGACTCCCAGTAGATCCCGTTGACCAGGACGGTCAGGTAGGGGACGTAGGTGGAAAAGCGGGAGTGGTACTTCTCCGGGTGCTGGTAGTAATCCTGCAGCTCGAAGCGGGCGCCCGGCGAGACCGGTTCCACCATATGCTCCTCCTCGAAGACCACCTTGTAGAGCGTATGCGGATCCGGCCTCTCCTCGAAGGGGGCGGCCAAATCGCCCGGAGCCACCTCCTGGAAGGGAAGCAGATCGAAGATCTCCTGCGCGCCCCGGGAGACGTTGCCGTAGCCGGCGAAGCCCACCACCAGGGGGGATAGCCCCGGCGGCAGCCCCTCGGCACGGATCCGCTCCCCCGCCTCCCGCACCGCCTGCCGCCCCGCCTCCAGGTTCGGGTAGGTATGGGCCTGACCGATCCCGCTGAAGGGGTTGGGGACACCCTCCCACTCCAGTCGCTGCCCCAGCGCCCAGAGGGTATCCAGCATCCCCGCCCACCCGGCGTGCCGGCCGAAAAAGATCAGGCGCCGGCCCTCCTCATCGGTCACCCTCTCGTAGTCGATCAGCACGCAGCCCAGGTCCAGAAGCCGTTTCAGCATCGGCATGTTGTAAGGCTGCCCCTTGATCACGTGGGCGAAGAAGACATAGGTCTTGCCCGGCAGCAGCAGGTGAGGGGGCACCTCCTTGACGGCGAGGACCACATCGCAGCCGGATAGGTCCTCCTGCACCTGAGCCCCCACCGCCGCGTATTCCTCCTCCCCGAAGACGCGGATGTCCGAGGGCTGCACGATCACCTCGATGCCGTGTTCCTCTATCAGCTCGCGGGCATCCTCAGGGACGATGGGCGTGCGCCGCTCCCAGACGGACTTGTCCTCCCGGCGGATACCGATTCGTTTGGGCACAATAGAACCTCCTTGAACGTGAAAGGTCGAACCTCAAACTTCGAACTTCAAACCCCGAGCGATTATACGCGAGAGTGGTGGCGGAGGCAACTCAGGGCCAGAGGAGCCGATCCTGGATCCGAGCCCACTCCTCCGGCCCCACCCACGGCTCCACTCCCCCCTCTCCGGTGCGGCGGCCCACCACCCGGTAGCCTATGGGCCAACCATCATCTCGCAGGACCGGCAGGAGCACGTAGTTGTGGAGCCGGTCGTCGTTGAGTTCGATCACGTACAGGGGGTGCTCGCCCAGGTGGGGCTCCGCCTCCTCCCAGCGCAGGTACCCCGGCGGCGGGCCGGGGGGCTCCAGCCTCGGCAGGTAGACAATGGACATCTCCGGCCTCCGGCCCTCCGCCCAGGAGACGAAACGGAGCGCCCAGGAATGGACGAAGCCATCGGTGGGGGTGGGCGGGGTGAGGACCCACGCCCCCGGCTCCATCCGGTCCAGCAGGTCCCGCGCCCAACCGTGCCAGTCGGTCTTCTGGCTCTGATCCACCAGCGGGTAGTTGTTGAACGCCGTCGCCACCAGCAACCCCGCCATCGCCAGCCCGAGAAGCCCCGACGCGGCAGATCGCCCGAGGGCAGGCCACCGGACCATCCGCTCCCTCAGCCACCCCCACACCTCCCCCAGCCCCACCGCCAGAAGCGGTGCGGTGAGGATGTAGACCGGGTGCATAAAGTCCGCCCAGTCCACCACGTCGTAGGTCACCACGAAGAACCACTCGCCAGCCAGCCCTAGAAGGAACAGCACCCCCAGCCGGGTTCGCTCCCTCAGGAGGTTCCACAGCCCCACCGCCCCCAGGAGCACCCCCACGGGCCAGAACTGGAGCATCAGTTGGTAGCCGGAGTCGGCCCAGCGCTGAAGGTAGTAGCGGGGCTGGACGCCGAAGGCGATCCCCCACCACTCCCGACCCGTCAGAAAGGCCGGGACCTCGCTCCAGCTCTCAGGGCAGTAGTTGCAGAAGGGCGGGTGCTGGAAAGCCCGCAGGGGGATGTAGAGGTACTGGACCGCCGCCAGCAGGACGATGAGCGCCGTCAGCATCAGGTTGCGGGGGCGGGTTAGACTCCGGCGGTCGGTGGAGAGGACCGCCCAGAGCCACATCGGCAGGAGGACGATAGCTGGCGCGTTGACACCGAAGTTCCAGGCATAGAGGGCCACGCTGAGGAAATAGAGGGCCGGGCGGCGGGTCTGCATCCAGGTTACCAGCGCCAGGACCGTGGCAGCGACGAGGGTGCCGTTGAGAGGATAGAGTTCGGCGTAGGTAGCCTGATGCCAGAACCGGACCGCCACCGCCAGGGAGAGGGCGCCGAAGAGGGAGAGAAGGCCATCGCGGGTTAACCGGCACGTGATACGATGGACCAGCGCCACGGTGATGGCAGAGCTGACGGCGGAGAGGAGGTTGAGTCGGAAGGCCGGGTTGCGCCAGGGCAGGAGGACGACGAACAGCCGCCCCAGCCAGGTGTAGAGGGGGTAGCCCGGGGGGTGAGAGACTCCCAGCACCAGGGTGGTGATCTGGTACTCGACGGAATCCAGGTAGGGGCCGACGCCGGGATGGAGGGTGCGGAGGTAGAGAAGGAAAGCAACCACCGCCGCTGCCACCCCCGCAGCCCACCAGAAGCGCCTAGGGGTTTCAGAGCGTTGAGAGGTCATCTCGCCAGCCGTTTGAACTACTGAAAACACCCACCGCCTTGTCCACAAACGGCAGCAACAACACCAGCCCCGGCCCCTTGGCGCCGATGGCGCGACCCAGTCGGAAGACCACCAGCCGCTCGTACTCCCGGACGATGCGGAACATTGAGAACAGGATGATCAACATGGCCAGGCTGGCGAAGATCAAGGGGCATTGTACCACGCCTGCAGAGGAAAGTCCAAATCAAGATGAGGAGCCCGCGAATCCCTGCGCGCCGGAATGGGATTCCGGCGCTACACCCAGAAAATGCGATCTCCCTATCACACAGGGTCAGCCGTCTTGACGGGGAGGGGATACTGTGGTAGAATTCCCTTCCCAGAACAAACCGCCATCTCTACCGCCTCGCGCTGGATGGAACCGCGAGGCGATTTTCGTTGCACTCGGCATCCAAGAAACACCGGTTGTGAGCGTTATGAAGAAGAAAGAAGCACCTATCGAGAGGGTACGAATCATCGGCATCTTCGCCCACGTGGACGCTGGCAAGACCACCACGTCGGAGGCGATCCTCTACTACACCGGGCGGATCCACCGGACCGGCAGCGTGGATGAGGGAAGCACGCAACTAGACTGGATGGAGCAGGAGCGGGAGCGAGGGATCACCATCACCTCGGCGGCCACCGCCTGCCACTGGCGCGGCCATCGCATCAACCTGATCGACACCCCCGGCCACATCGACTTCACCGCTGAGGTCGTCCGCTCCATCCGTGTCATCGACGGAGCCGTGATCCTGCTGTGCGGCGTCGGCGGTGTGGAACCCCAGACCGAGACGGTCTGGATGCACGCCAACCGCGAGAACCTGCCCCGCATCCTCTTCATCAACAAGTTGGACCGGCTGGGCGCCGACTTCAACCGCGTGCTGGTGGAGGTCCACGAGCGACTCACCCCCCACGCCGTCCCCCTCCAGCTCCCTATCGGGCGCGAGGGCGCCTTCACCGGCGTGGTGGACCTGATCCACCAGCAGGCGCTGATCTGGCGCGACGACGCCGACGACCCGGTGGTGGAACCCGTGCCCCCTGAGATGGAGACCCAGGTCGCCTCGGCCCGAGAGGCCCTGCTGGACACCATCTGCGAGACGGATGACACGCTGCTGGAACAATGTCTGGAGGGACCCGAGCCGGACGTGGAGATGCTCCAGGCAGCGCTGCGCCGGGCCACCATCGCCGGCAAGCTGGTGCCGGTGCTGTGCGGCTCCTCCCGCAACCGCATCGGCGTGCAGCCGCTGCTCGACGCGATCGTCGCCTACCTGCCAGCACCAGTGGACCTGCCCCCCGTGCTGGGCATCCTTCCCGGCGACGCCGAGGAGGTGATCGAGCGGCCCGACGATCCCGAGAGCCCTCTCTGCGCGGCCGCCTTCAAGATCGTCACCGATCCCCACGTGGGGCACCTCACCTGGGTGCGCGTCTTCTCAGGCCGATTGCGCGTCGGCGAGACCGTCTACAACCCCCGCGCCGACGTTCAAGAGCGGGTCGGGCGCATCTACCGCATGCACGGAAACCAGCGGGAGCAGGTGGACCATATGGCGGCCAGCGACGTAGTCGCGCTGGTCGGCGTCAGATCGGCCATCACCGGCGATACGCTCTGTGACCCGGATCACCCCATCGTGCTGGAGACCTTCAAGTTCCCGGAGCCGGTCATCACCGTGGCACTGACGCCCACTAACAAGGAGGAGCGCGAGAAACTGACCCAGGCCATGAACCGGCTGTGCGCCGAGGACCCCACCCTGATCGCCCGCTTCGACCCGGAGACAGGGGAGCAGACACTGGCCGGGATGGGAGAGTTGCACCTGGAGATCGCCGTGGACCGGCTGCGAAGGGAGTTCGGCCTCAGCCCGCAGACCAGCCAGCCCCAGGTCTCCTACCGGGAAACGGTGCGACGCACCGTCGAGGCGGTGGGCCAATACAAGAAACAGACCGGCGGTCGCGGCCACTTCGCCGAGGTGCGCTTGCGCGTCAAGCCCCTGGAGCGGGGGGCGGGGGTCCTCTTCGAGAACGAAGCCCCCCCCTCCGAGTTCCCCGCCGACTTCGTGCGGCCCACAGAGATGGGCGTGCGAGAAGCGCTGGAGAAGGGGGTCATCGCCGGCTACCCGGTCACCGACGTGCGCGTCACCTTGCTCGGCGGGAAGTTCCACGAGGTGGACTCGGCAGCGATGGATTTCCAGATCGCGGGCTCGATGGCGATACGCCGGGCGGTCCGCCAGGCCCACCCCGCACTGCTGGAGCCGATTATGGCCATCGACCTGAGCGTGGGGCAGGAATACGTGGGGGCTATCACGGCCGACATCGGCCGCCGCCGGGGGCAGATCAGGGGAATGCACGTGCGAGGAGAGCTGCGCCACGTGGATGGCGAGGTGCCGCTGGCCGAGACCTTCGGCTACGCCACCGACATGCGCAGCCTGACCCAGGGCCGGGGCGCTTTCACGCTGGAGTTCCTCCGATACGACCTGGTCCCGGATAACATCGCCGAGCCGATCATCAAGCAGCGCCGGGCGGAGGAGAAGATCCCCAAGCGATAATACTACCTTGACAGTATTATGTTAACATAGAGCCCTCGCTTTGAAGGCTCCAAGCGGGTCCGTGACCCGCGTCTCTTTCAGCCCAAGTCGGGGGTCACAGACCCCCTCAGAGCACAATTTGAGGGCTCCAAGCGGGTCCGTGACCCGCGTCTCTTTCA
>DQUX01000408.1 GCA_015662065.1 Anaerolineales bacterium
GGGCCCGCAGCTCCTGTGGGAGGAGGGCCACCTCGTACAGGCCGGTGGGGCCCTCGACGAAGGTGCGGAAGAGGAGGCCGCGGTACCAGAGCCCTTCGGCGGGGGAGACGGGCGTTTCCCAGGGCCGCTCCCGGGCCATCCGGCCCGGCCCCATCGTGCGGACCTGGCCCCAGCGGCGGGTGAAGGTGGGCCAGGGGGTTGTGCCTCCCGCCATCTGGAGCGCGGTCAGGGCGGCCCGTTCTTCTGGGGGGAGGGCGGTCCAGACCTGCTCCAGTTCCCCCGACGCGAGCATTCGTTCTGCCAGGGCAGCGGTCGCCTCCCGGCGGCGTTTGGGCAGGCTCTCCAGGCCCCAGAGCCGGGCAATGACCTCCAGCCGGGCGGGGTCGCTTTCAACCAGGCATTGCTCTAGGGTATGCGATGACATGCCACCCGGTGCCCTGCCTCCACAGTGATCAGTGGGGGGTCCTCCTGGGCGCAGACCTCCGTGGCGACGGGGCAGCGGGGGTGGAAGCGACAGCCCGGCGGTGGGTTGATGGGGCTGGGGATCTCCCCTTTCGGCATGGGGTGCTTCCGGCGGGCCTTGGGGTCCGGCACCGGAACCGCTGCCAGCAGCGCCTGGGTGTAGGGGTGGTAGGGATTGTTGTAGACCCGTTGGAGTGTTCCCATCTCTACGATCTTGCCCAGGTACATGACGGCGATCCGGTTGCAGATGTACTTGGCCGTCGCCAGGTCGTGGGTGATGAAGAGGTAGGTGAGGTCGAACTCCTCTTTCAGCCGGAGCATCAGGTCCAGGAGGAGGGCGCGCACCGACACATCGGCCATAGCGATGGGCTCATCGGCGACCACCAGGTCTGGCTGCAGGATCAGGGCCCGGGCGATGACGGCCCGCTGCCGCTGCCCGCCGCTCAACTGGTGGGGGTATTTATCGTAGAGGATCGGGGCGGGGGTCAGCCCCACTCGCTCCATCATTTCCAGCACCTTCCGGCGTTTCTCCACCCCCCGGGCGATCTCGAAGATCTCCAGGCTGTGGCCGATGGCGTCCCCCATCTTCATCCGGGGGTTGAGGGAAGCGTAGGGGTCCTGGAAGATGGCCTGCATATGCCGCCGCATCTGCCGCATCTCCTCATCTCCCAGCGATGCCAGATCGATCCCTTGGAAAAGGATGCGCCCCTCGGTGGGTTCCACCAGCCGCAGGAGGAGGCGGCCGGTGGTGGTCTTGCCGCTGCCGGACTCGCCGGCCAGGCCGAAGACCTCCCCCCGACGGATCTCAAAATCCACCCCATCCACCGCGCGCACGAACTCCCGCTGGCGGGTGACCAGCCGCTCGACGAAGCTCCGCTGGACGGGAAACCATTTGCGCAGTCCCTGAACTTCGACCAGGTTCGTGTTCGACATACTAGTCATCCTCGCAGGGTTGATTCACGCATCACGTAGCATGCAACACGTATTACGTATTCCGCGCTACCTGTTATGTGCCGTGGAGCCAGCAGGCCACCCACCGGCCCGGCCGGACCTCTGTCAGGGGCGGTTCCTCGAAGGGGCAGGGCTCGAAGGCGTGGGAGCAGCGGGGGTGGAACCGGCACCCGGGCGGCGGTTGGATCAGGTCGGGGGGGGAGCCTCGCATGATCTTCAGCGTGTCTCCCACCAGCCGGATGTTGGGCACCGAGGCCAGCAGCGCTTGGGTGTAGGGGTGGAGGGGGGCACCGAAGAGGTCCTCCACGTCTGCCAGCTCCACCAGTTTGGCTGCGTACATCACCGCCACCCGGTCCGACAGTTGAGCCACGACCCCGATGTTGTGGGTGATCAGCAGGATCGTGAGGCCGAAGTCCCGCTGGAGTTCCTTCAGGAGGTCCAGGAACTGGGCTTCGACGATCACGTCCAGCGAGGTGGTCGGCTCATCGGCGATGATCAGATCGGCCCGCAGCGCCAGGGCCAGGCCAATCATCACCCGCTGCCGCATCCCGCCGCTCAGTTGGTGGGGGTAGTCGTCCAGCCGTTCCGCCATGATGCCCAGACGGTCGATCAGCTCGGCGGCCTGCTGGCGGGCCTTCTCTTCGTCCATCTCGGGTTTGTGGGTAAGGATGGTCTCGACGACGTGGTCACTGATCCGCTGAAGGGGGTTGAGGGAGGTCATAGGGTCCTGGAAGATCATCGAGATGTGGGCTCCCCGCAGCAGGCGCATCTCCTCATCATCCAGATCCAGCAGGTTTTTCCCGTCAAACCAGATCTCGCCGCCGGCGATACGGCCCGGGTGGCGCACCAGGCGCAGCAGGGCCATGCCCAGGGTGGACTTGCCGCAGCCGGATTCGCCCACCAGCCCCAGCACCTCGCCGGGTTGGATGTCCAGGTCCACCCGGTCCACCGCCCGGACCTCCCCGGCCCGGGTGTTGTAGACCACACTTAGGTTGCGGATGCTCACCAATGGTTCACTCACGGTGCGGACTCCATGCTATCTATAGGGTGACTCTACAGTTCTCTCAGGCGGGGGTTCAGTATTTCGCTCAGCCCCTCGCCGAAGAGGCTGAAGCCCAACGCCACCGCCGCGATGGCCAGGCCGGGGAAGGTTACCGGCCACCAACGCCCGCCCACCATCTCGGAGCGGCCCCGGTAGATATCGTATCCCCAGTCTGGCTTCGAGGGATCTACCCCGAGGCCGATGAAGGCCAGGCCTGCCTCGGTGATGATGGCGTCGGCGATGTTGAGGGAGAAGACGACCACCACCGAGGGGATGACGTTAGGGAAGATGTACTGCCAGAGGATGACACGCCCCGGCGCGCCGATGCTCCGGGCGGCTTCCACGTACAATTCCTGTTTGATGGAGAGCACCTGCCCCCGCACCAGTCGGAAGAAGATGGGGACGTAGACGACGGCGATGGCGATGGAGATATTGAGCACCCCCGAGCCCAGGAGGGCGGCTAGGGCGATGGCCAGGATCAGGCCGGGGAAGGAGTAGATGCTGTCCATAATGAGCGAGACCACCTGGTCCAATCGCCCGCCCAGGAAGCCGGAGACCAGTCCCAGGGGGACGCCCACCAGCAGGGAGAAGGTGGCGGAGAGGAGCGCTACCTGCATCACGATCTGCGCCCCGTAGATGATCCGGCTGAAGATGTCCCGCCCCAGTTGGTCAGTGCCGAAGAAGTGCCGGAGGGACGGGGGGGTGAAGGGATCGCCCACCCGGGCCTCCGGGTCGTAGGGGGCCAGGTGGGGGGTCAGGAAGGAGGCGACGGTCATCCCCAGGACGAAGACGACGATCACTGCCCCCACCGCCGTCATATACCACTCTGCCCCGTACCATTTGCGACCCGCGAGGAGGCGGGTCAAGAAGCGTTCACGCCGCTCGATCGCTGTTGTTTGTGTCATCTTCGCAATCCACTTGGGGGAGACAGGCTGTCGGCCTGTCTGCCTAATACCGTACCCGCGGATCCACGCGAGCGTAGACGATATCCACGATCAGGCTCACCCCCGCCACGAGCAGGGCGAAGAAGACCACCGTGCCCTGGATGGCGGGGAAGTCCCGATCGATGATCCGGTCCACCAGGAAGAGCCCCATCCCCGGCCAGTTGAAGGTGGTCTCGGTGAGCACTGCCCCGGCCAGGAGGAGGGCGAACTGGAGGCCGAACATTGTCAAAATAGGGATGAATGCGTTCAGCAGGGCGTGTCGGTAGACGACCGTTTTCTCCCGGATGCCCCGGGCGCGGGCGGCCATGACGAAATCCTGCTGCAGCACGTCCAACATGTTGGCCCGCGTCAGCCGGGTGAAGATGCCGGAGAGATACAGCCCCAGGGTCAGTGAGGGTAGCACCAGGTGGTAGAGCACGTTCAGGAGGCTGGCCCACTGGCCGGTGACCAGGCAGTTGAGGATATAGAAGTTGGAGAGGAAATCGGTGAAGGCCAGCACCTTTTCGCCCAGAGGGCCGGTGAGGACGCGGTGCAGCCCGTAGACCTGGGCGATGGTGTCCGGGCGCAGGGGGGTGCTCACCCGGTCTGCTACGGGGAACCAGCCCAGGCCAACACCGAAGATGAGCTGGAACATCAGCCCCAGCCAGAAGATGGGTACGGCGTAGGCGACGATGCTGTAGATGCGCAGGCCGTAGTCGGCGGCGCTGCGCCGTTTCTGGGCGGCGAAGGCCCCGCTGAAGATCCCCACCAACCCGGCCACCAGCATGCCAAAGATGCTCAGTTCCACCGTGGCCGGGAACTTGAGGGCCAGGTCGGTGGCGACGGGACGGCCTCGCAGGGTGATGGAGCGGCCCAGGTCGAACCGGGTGATCAGGCCCCACAGGTAGTTGAAGAACTGGCTGTCCAGGGGGTTGATGGTGATGTGGAACTGATCAGCAGGCGCCCAGCCCTCCACCCCGCCCTGGTGGAGCACCACCCGCACCCAAATGCCGACCACGACCGCCGGGGGGGTCTCTCCCTCGATGGGGGTGTAATGGAACTCCACCTGTCGCAACCAGCTCAGTTTCTCCTCCTCCACCCAGAGAGTGTCCCCTTCCTCGACAGAGACCCGGACCCAGTCCTGGTCCCCTTCGGTGTAGCGGTCGGTGATAGAGAGCCGCTCTCCTTCCAGGGCCAGCATCACCGGGGGGCTAGTCGGGTCGTGCTCGGTGTAGAGGACGACCACCGGTTCGGCGGCCGTGGCCCAACTGCCCCGCA
Organism: Anaerolineales bacterium; assembly: GCA_015662065.1. Taxonomy (GTDB): domain Bacteria; phylum Chloroflexota; class Anaerolineae; order B4-G1; family DUEL01; genus SZUA-1492. The sequence goes on from DQUX01000408.1 coordinate 4,657, forward strand.
GGTTGATCACCAGCGGCCGATCCAACCCCTGGGCGTGCCGGATCTGGTCCAGGTACTCCTCCGGCACGCCGGGCCGCATGGCCGCCCTGACCGGATCGCCCGGCATGATCCGCAGGAGGATGAAGACCAGGATGAGGAGAATGAGGATCATAGGAATGGTTAGGAGAAAGCGGGTGATGATATATGCACGGAGTGAGCGCATAGTCCCTCCTAATCGTAAGAGGGGCGGGCGGACGCCCGCCCCGCAAGGGGGAGGGGCTTTGGCGGGAGGCATCCCATCAAAGCCCCTCCGTCCTCACATCACGTCGGCCCGCTCGTGGCTTATTACTTGGTCAGTGTGAAGTAGTGGAGGAACAGGGTCGGATCCAGGGTGACCCCGCCGACGTTCTTCTGGGTCACTACCAGCAGCAGCCCCTGGGTGAAGGGGATGGTTGGCACCTCGGTGGTCCACAACTCCTGGATCTGGCGGTACAGTTGCTCGCGCTCCGCCATATCGGTGGAGGTCCGCGCTTGGATGAGCAGGTTGTCCATCTCCTCGTTGCAGTAGAAGATGCCGATGTCGTCCGAGGCGCCGCACTCGGCGAAGGCGGAGGTGTAGTTATCCGGATCCAAGTAGTCGGGGTACCACCCCAGCAGGAAGACGGGCATCGTGCCGGGACCGAAGTAGTCGGTGTAGGTAGCCCACTCGGCGGACTGGAGGTTGACCTGGATGACGCCGGTCTCCTCCAGGGCCTGCTTCAGCACCGTCGCCACGTCGCCCTCGGTGGGGCCGTAGTGGTCGGGGGTCCACCACAGGTCCATCACCAGCGGGTTGTTCTCGTCGAAGCCCGCCTGAGCCAGCAGCGCCTTGGCCTGCTCCAGGTCTCGCTCAGAGAAGGCGTCGATGTGGCCGAACATCCCCGCCGGGACCATGCTGTAGAGGTTCGTGTGGGTGCCCTGGAAGACGATGTCCGAGATGGCATCGCGGTCGATGGCCAGGGAGATGGCCTGGCGGACCAGCGGGTTGTCGAACGGCTCGGTGGTGGTGTTGAAGCAGATGTAGCGGATGTAGGGACCGGAGCCCTCATAGATGTTGAAATCGGGGTTGGCGCGGAAGTCCTGGTAGTCGGACGGGGTCAGCGTCTTCCAGGCTACGTCGATGTCCCCGGCCTCCAGCGCCAGCCGCATGGCGGTGGAGTCGGCGAAGTAGCGGACGATGATGTGTGGGTAGGCGGGGGGCTCGCCGTAGTAGTCGGGGTTAGCGACCAGCTCCATCTCCACGTCCCGCTCCCACCGCTTGA
>DQUX01000034.1 GCA_015662065.1 Anaerolineales bacterium
GTGAAGGGGCACGATCACACGCTGAGGTTATGGGGGCGGCGGACCGGCCGGAGGGCGGGGGCTTCTCGGTAGAGATGCTCCCGGATGGCCTGGACCTCGCGCCGGAGGGCCTCGTCCTCGTCCATCAGGGCGGTGACCCGCTCGCAGGCGTGGAGCACGGTCGTGTGGTCCCGCCCTCCCAGCACCCGGCCGATCTGGGAGAGGGAGGCGTCGGTCTCCTGGCGCATCAGGTAGCAGGCGATCTGGCGGGGACGGGCGACTCGGCGGGCGCGGCTGGGGCCGGTCAGCTCCTCCTCGCTCAGCCGGTAGAAGGCGGCCACTTCCCGCAGGATGGCCTCCGGCACGATCGCTGGCCGGGAGGGAGAGGTCAGGTCGGATAGGGCGGCCTCGGCCAGGTCGGTGGTCAGCGGCTGGGCGGTGAGGGTGGAGGTGGCCACGACCCGGTTCAGCGCCCCTTCCAGCTCGCGGATGTTGTGGTGTATGCGTTCTGCGATCAGGAAGAGGATCTCGTCGGGCACGGTGATCGCCCAGTCCTCGGATTTCCGTCGCAGGATGGCGATGCGTGTCTCCAGCTCCGGTGGCTGGATGTCTGTCGTCAGCCCCCACTCGAAGCGGGAGCGGAGTCGTTCCTCCAGCGTCGCCATCGCCCGGGGGGGGCGGTCGGAGGAGATCACGATCTGAGCGCCGTTTCCGTGAAGGGCGTTGAAGGTGTGGAAGAACTCCTCCTGGGTGGACTCCTTGCCGGCGATGAACTGGATATCGTCGATCAGCAGGACGTCCACGGTCCGGTAGGTATCGCGGAAAGCCTCGGTGGTCCGGTTGCGGATCGCCTCGATCAGGTTGTTGGTGAAGGTCTCCGCCGAGACGTAGAGGACCTGCAGGTTGTTGGCCTTGCAGACGTGGCCGATGGCGTGTAGGAGGTGGGTCTTCCCCAGGCCGACGCCGCCGTAGAGGAAGAGGGGATTGAAGGCATAGGCCGGCCGTTCTGCCACCGCTTGGCAGGCGGCGTGGGCCAGCCGATTGCCGGGGCCGACCACGAAGGAGTCGAAGGTATAGCGGGCGTTCAGGGGGCTGGAGGCCCGCCCGTTATCCCGGCCCTGCGTCTCCGATGGGGAGAGCAGGGGAGCGGGCTCCGGCACGCGGGGTTCCTCCCAGACGATGAAGCGCGCTCCCACCGTCCGTCCGGCGAGGCGGGTGAGGATGCGCACGATCGTGGGGTGGAGGCGGTTTGCCAGCCAGTCTCTGGCGTAGGCGTTGGTCACGCCGATGATGAAAGCGCCGTCCTCGTAGGCCACCAGCTTGGCATCGCGAAGCCAGGTATCGAAGGTCGCTCTCGTCAGTTCTAGTTGGAGTTCGCCTAGCGCAGCCTGCCAGATCTGGTTGACATTCATCAACAAAGCGCTCCCAAGGGACGCAGTAGGCCCCACAACCGGTTGTCGAACGACAGTAAGGAAACGCGAGGCGGAGTGCTCTTAGGGCGGGTGGCCCGGAGAGGCCAACTGTTATGATGAACCCGGGGTTTATGCGGCGAGGATCTCAGGTCCGTTCCCGCCCAGCCTCAAGCGGTCCCCATTGTACCAGAAGAGGGGCGAAGGGGCAATCCCCTACAGCGGCAGTTGCCTTAAAAGAGGGAATGGTTTAAGGTTCCTTATGGCAAGTGGGGGCAGGCGCTCCCCGGCCCCTGCTGGCGAGCCTGCGAACGTGCCGAGACCCTGCTGGGGGGAGGAGGCTCCCCGCCAATCCCCAGATGTGCGGTTGACATCGAGGGGAACCCCAAGATATGGGTGGGGCGACAGGCCTTGCCCTCCGGCCCGTCTTTTCCCTCACAGAGGCAGGCCACCAAACGTGGGGTGGCCCGCCTCTGGATTTGGTCAGGCATAGCATTTTTCTTGTTGGCCAATATGGCAACTTTATCCGACGATCAGTTCCCCTCCATCCACTGGGATCATCGCCCCGCTGATCCAGGTGATGGCCGGATCGGCCAGGACCACCAGCGTCGTGGCGACGTCCTCGGGGGTGGTGAGTCGGCCTCCGGGGTTGCGCTGGAGCGCCTCCTGGACCCACTGCTCGTGGCCGGGGATGGCCCGCAGGGCCGGCGTGTCGGTGACGCCGGGACGGAGGCAGTTGACCGCGATCCCCCGGGGGCCCAGCTCCAGCGCCAACTGTCGCACGTGGCTCTCCAGCGCCGCCTTGGCCGCCGACACCGCTCCGTAGGGCACCACCACCCGTTCCGCCCCGCCGCTGGAGAGGGTGTAGACCCGACTGCCGCGCACCAGCAGCCCTCGCCGCACCAGGTCCTGCACCCAATAGACCAAGCTGTGGGCCATCACCCGCAGCGTCATATCCATCTGGGCCTCGGTGATGGCCTCCTCCGGCTCGTCGGCGATGAAGGGGAGGAGTGAACCGAAGGCCAGGGAGTGGAGGACGAAGTGGATGGCCCGGTGTTCCTCGTCCGCCAGGACCTCCTCGATCTTGTCCAGTACCCGGGCCCGCTTGCGGGCATCGGCCGCGTTGGTGTTGAAGAAGACCGCCCGCCGCCCGGCGGCCTCGATGTCCGCCACCACCTGCCGGGCCCGGTCCAGGGTGGCCCTCGTGTCCAGGTGCACGCCGAAGATATGCATCCCGGCTCGGGCCATCGCCCGCGCCGTCGCCGCGCCAAACCCGCTGGAGGCCCCCAGGATCAGTGCCCAGCGGTCCTTGAGATCTTCTCTGTTCATCTTCCCTCCGTCTTTGGTCTGATGTGAAGCGTTTTGCCTCTACAATGATAACACCGTGTGGGCCTCAAGGCAACGCCGACGGCGCTCAAGCGCCTACTACCAACCGGGGTGGGAATGCAGGTGCGGTTGTAATACTCATTTGACGTCTGAGCCAATTGGGGTACTATGTCTGGGATCAAACGACGGAGGAGGGGATGGATATGGACCGGTTGGAGCTGATACGGGGGCTGGCGGTTGACGGGGAGAGCAAGATCCTCCTGGTGGTGTTGGACGGGCTGGGGGGGCTGCCGATGTCCCCTGATGGCCCCACGGAGCTGGAGGCGGCGCGGACCCCCAACCTGGACGCGCTGGCCGCCCGCTCGATCTGCGGGATGAGCACCCCCATCGCGCCGGGGATCTCCCCCGGCAGCGGGCCGGGCCATCTCTCCCTTTTCGGTTACGACCCGCTCCGCTTCGAGATCGGCCGGGGGGTGCTGGAGGCCCTGGGCATCGGCTTCGACCTGCGGCCGAACGACATCGCCGCCCGGGGGAACTTCTGCACGCTGGACCCCAAGACGGGGGTGATCACCGACCGGCGGGCGGGCCGCATCCCCACCGAGGTCGGGGCGCGGCTGTGTGAGAAACTCCGCGCTGTCCGGCTCCCCGGCGTGGAGGCCTTCGTCGAGCCGGTGAAGGAGTACCGCTTCGTCCTGGTGCTGCGGGGGGAGGGGTTGGAAGACGGCCTCACGGAGACCGACCCCCAGCGGACGGGGGTGCCTCCCCTGCCGGTGGAGCCCACCCGTCCGGAGGCATCCCCCACGGCCGACCTCCTCAACCGGTGGCTGGCCGAGGCCCGTCGCATCCTCGCCGATGAGTACCCGGCCAACGGCTGCAACCTGCGCGGCATCGCCAAGGACCCGGGGCTCCCCAAGATGCCGGACATCTACCGTCTCCGCTGCGCGGCCATCGCCACCTATCCGATGTATCGGGGCGTGGCCAAGCTGGCCGGGATGGAGGCCCTCCCCACCGGCGACACCATCGAGGACGAGGTAGAGACACTGAAGGCCCACTGGGATGAATATGACTACTTCTTCTTCCATGTCAAGAAGACCGACAGCGCGGGGGAGGACGGGGACTTCGGCCGGAAGGCGGGGGTGATCGAGCACTTCGACCGGGTGCTGCCGGAGATCCTGGCGCTGGGGCCGGACGTGGTGGTCGTCACCGGCGACCACTCCACTCCGGCTCTGTGGAAGGCCCACTCCTGGCACGAACTGCCGGTCCTCCTCTGGTCGAAGTACGTCCGTCCGGACGGGGTGACCGCCTTCGGCGAGCGACCCTGTATGCAGGGCGGCCTGGGCCACATCCGCCACGTCGATCTGATGGGGCTGGCGATGGCCCATGCGGCCCGGCTGACCAAGTTTGGGGCGTGAGGGGGGTGGGGACGCGGTGACCGGGTGACTAGGCGACTGGGGGGCCGTGAACTTTAAACTTCGAACTGTGAACTTCGAACCTCCGCCAGAGAAGCGCACCTGTCCCTATAACCCCTGCCTGGACCACCAGCAGCCCCACCACCACTGCCCCCACGTCCATCCAGAACCGCTCCGGGTAGAGGCGAATGAGGGTGTCGGAGGTGGGGAAGGTCCAGGTACCGGGCGGAAAGAGGAGCTCGTGGAAGCCGGTGAAGAAGACCTCCCACCGGGCCAGCATCAGCCCCCCCACGCCGACCAGAAGCCCTAGTGTGAGGAGGCTGCCGCCCAGGAGAGCGACCGGCGCGCGGGGACGGGTGGCAGGGCGAGCGGCGAGAGCTACCACCCCCCCCACAGCCACCACCCCGGTAACCAGCCCCGCCCACAGGATGGCCCAGAACACCCGTTTCACGTCCACCATATGGCCCAGCTCTCGTTCGTTGAAGGCCGGCCCCCCCTCCGGGAGCCGCAGGTCGGCCAGCAGGTCGATCTCCGCGCCGGTCGTCAGGTAGTCCACGCAGGTTTCCGCCAGCCGGATCCGCTCCTGGGCGGTCAGGCCGTAGGGGTCGGGGGGAAAATCGGCCTTGCCGTACTCCCAGTGAACCAGCCAGGGGCCGGTGGTGGCCCGCAGGCTCACCGCCAGGAGCGCCAGCGGCAGGGCAAGCACCACGAGGATATGGAGCAGACGGGCGTGTTTCATACGGGTAGGATACCACAAACGATGAGTCGTTGCAACGACGGGATCATCCCTTCCCCTCCTCGCCACCCACCGCGGCATCGCCAAGAGGAACACAGAACGGCAGGACCGGCGGGTTCTGATCCGCAAATCCTGCCGATCCGCCGTTATTCCCCCGGCACCGGCAGGTCCGGGCAGGTGGGGTGATAGGGTATGTCCGGGCCGATGTACTGCTGCCATTCGTGCTCGGTGAGATTGCGGGGCAGGCGGGCACAGACGCGGGCGAACAGTTCTTCCTGGTCCAGGGGAAGGATAAAGACATCCTTTCCCCCGGCCGTCGCCAGGTAGCGCCCGTCCGGGCTGAAGGCTATCTCCCACACAGCGCCTTCGTGCCGGATGCGCACCAC
>DQUX01000301.1 GCA_015662065.1 Anaerolineales bacterium
ACTCGTGCATCGCGTAGAGGATGCGCCGCTGGACCGGCTTGAGGCCATCCCGGGCGTCCGGCAGCGCCCGAGAGACGATGACGCTCATCGCGTAGCTCAGGTAGGCTTCCTGCAGCTCCGCCTCGATATTCACCTGACGAACGGTCCCGATCTCCATTCCCCGCTCCCAGTATGATCTGACATAACTATACGCGAAGGTGGGCGGTCTGTCAATCCGTCCGTCGGCCAGGGGGAGAGAAAAGGACCCCCACGCCGGAGGGCAGGGGGTCCTGGTTAACGGCTCGACCGGTACGGGGTGATCAGAAGTCCCGGAGTACGAGGGGGCAGAACAGGTGCTCATCCAGGCTCAGCATCCGGAGCGTGACGGCGCCGTAAACGCCCCAATACTGACCCGGTGCCATTGGGGCGAACTCGAACCAATGGATGTCGGCGTCCCAGGTGTTGAGACAGCCGTAGTAGGGGGTACCGCTAATGAGATCGTATCCGATGGCGGTGACGAAGTGATCAGTGTTGCCGTCGGCGTCCGTGTCAACCAGGAGCACCACGGGCCGCCCGGCATCTATCTCGGCGCGGAAGTTATCCCAGGTCAGTTGGGGGCTATAGAACATGTACAGGTTGCTAGCGTCCGCATAATAGTCAGGATGCCCCACGGAAGCGACGTAGTTCTCCATCGCCGGCCCCACGTGGGAGAACCAGCTCCAGCCGTAGTAGTTGTAATGGTAGCTCTGAGAGGTGTGCATATAGTCGGCCACGCAGTTATCGGGATGTTCGTCGCCGACGGGAGGCTCCGACAGATCGGGCAGGAGGTTGGGGTAGGAGTCGATGGGCAGGCTGTAATCCGAATAGTGGCTGGGGGTAACAATGTCGCTGGCGATCATCTCGTTCACGGCGATCGTCTGCGTGTGGGCGTCGCCGGCCACCAGCGCGTCGAACCCCTGGCCGTCCCAATAGCCGATGACCATCCCCGCCGCCGTGGGGCCGCAGCCATGGTGCCAGATGTAGGCCGGGACTCCCGGGATGACGAGGGCCGTCGCCGAGGCTATCGTCACCCCCTGGGCGTCCACGCCTGGGGGAGGTGTTGGGCCGGTGGTGCTCTGGGCGTCCGGCGGACCGCCCGGCGATGGGGTCCGGCGGTCGAGTAACCCCTGCGCCTGTGTCCTGCTGCCCAGAAGTCCGCCGGTTGCCACCAGCAGCGCCAGGACCCCCACCAGCAAGGCCAGCCCGAGGAGGGCCGAGTCAACCCGCCCGCTTCGATCGCTCGTCGTCTCTTTCATCGTTCTTTGCTCCATAATGGGTTGTGGTACATTGTAGCATGATTACCCTGCAAAGCAACTCTCTCTGTCACCATCCCCGGCGGCAGGGCGGCCCGCCGCCCGGTGCTAAACCGCCGGGCTCAAAGCTGAACCCCGCTTTCAGCCGGTTTTCGTCACACCCAATTGCTTTGAACCCCCCGGTCACCCAGGTAGTCTCCTCATAGAGTGTTGTTGGCGAATGGCGGCTTGATTCACCGCAAAGCGGCAGGCGATCGGCAACACCGGAGAGGAGACCGCCGTCACCCACAGATTGCCCAAACCGGCGGGCGAAGGTAGAATGGAATGAAGATCTGTGGAGGGAATGGCTGATGAACGAGGAGCTGGAACGGGTCTATGCGGCGATCCTGGAGGCGGTGCGGGAGGGGCGGCCGGGGGCCGTCGCCACGGTCATCCAGGTGGGCGGCTCCGCGCCCCGGGGCGTGGGGGCCAAGATGCTGGTCCTGTCCGACGGGAGCACGGTGGGAACGGTGGGGGGTGGGGAGGTGGAGGCGTGGGTGATCGCGGAGGGGAGGGCCGCCATCGCCGAGGGCCGCTGCCGGGAGGTGGTCCACCGGCCCGGAGAGGGGGACGCCGACGTCTGCGGAGAGGATATGCGCATCTTCATCGAGGTGCTCCCGCCCCGCCCCACCCTGTTGATCGTCGGTGGGGGCCACGTGGCCCAGGCGGTGGCGGAGTTAGGGGCCTTCCTGGGCTACCGCGTCGCGGTGGTGGACCGGCGGCCGGAGCTGGTCACGCCGGAGCGATTCCCCTGGGCACAGGTCCGGCGGGCGGGCGACCTGGCCGGGCAGGTAGCGGACCTCCCGCTCACCGAGCAGGCCTGTGTGGTGTTGGTCACCCCTCACCACACGCCGGATGAACAGGTCCTGGCGGTCCTGGCCGATCGCCCGGTGGCCTACGTGGGCCTCATCGGCAGCCGCCGCCGCACCGCCCAGACCTTCCGGCGGGCACGCGAGGCGGGGGTCCCCCAGGAGTTCCTGGAACGGGTCCACACCCCCATCGGGCTGGACATCGGGGCGGAGACGCCTCGGGAGATCGCGGTGAGCATCCTCGCCGAGATCATCGGCGTGCAGCGGGGGAAGGTATGAGCCTGGAGGTCGCTCTTCCCGAGCGGGAGGTCCGGCGCAGCTTCGCGCTGAACGTCTTCAACGGCGCCGCCTTCAACTTCGCCGAGCGGCTGATCGACCCCCCCCTGGTCCTGACCTGGTTCGTCAGCCAGTTGAGCGCCTCCAACCTGCTGGTGGGCTTGGTGGCCCCGTTGGGGAACGCCGGCTGGTTCTTGCCCCAGGTCTTCACCTCCGCCCGCATCCAGCGGATGGAGCGGAAGATGCCCCCCTACATCGCGGCGGCGGCGCTCCGCACCGCCGCCTGGATCCTCCTGGCGACGGCGGTCTGGTTGGTGGAAGACCCCCGCCTGTTGCTGGTTGCCTTTTTCATCCTGTACGCCGTCGCCCGTCTGGGGGCGGGGCTGGCCGGGCTCTCCTTCTTCGACGTCACGGCCAAGACGGTGCCGGCCCGGCGGCGGGGGAGCCTCTTCGCCTGGCGGCAGTTCCTGGGCGGCGTGTTGGGGCTGGGGGCCGGGTGGATCGTCAAGATAGTTCTCAATCACCCGGTCTTTCCCTTCCCCCGCGGCCACGCCCTGCTCTTCGGCCTCTACTGCGCGGTGATGGTCCCGGCGATGGTGGCCTTCATCGCCATCCGGGAGCCGCCGGGGGCGGTCGTGGCCGAGCCGGTGACGGTGGGGGAGCAGTTGCGGCGGGCCGGGCGGCTCCTGCGGACCGACCAGGTCTACCGCCGCTACATGGCGGCCCGCCTCGCCCTGGGATTGGCGGGCATCGCCCTCCCCTTTTACGGCATCTACGCCAAAAACGTGTTGGGGGCCCCGGCGGGGATGGTGGGGGTCTACGTGACGGTCCGCGTTGGGGCTCAACTGCTTCTCAACCTGCCCTGGGGGCGGCTCAGCGACTGGCGGGGGAACCGGTTGGTGATGCGGCTGATGAGCCTGGGCAACGGTCTCACGGCGCTCCTGGCGCTGGCGCTGGTGGGGTTGGTGAGGCTGCTGCGACCCCAGGGGGCCTGGCTTCCCTACTTGGCCCTCCCCCTCTTCCTCCTCGATGGAGCCCTCCGGCCCGCCCAGGTGCTCACGGGGAGTAACTTCCTGCTGGAGTTGGTGCCGGAGGCGGAGCGGCCCCTCTACCTGGGGCTCTCCAACACGCTGATGGGGGTCATCGTCCTGTTCTCGGGGTTGGGCGGGCTGGTGGTGGACCTTTTCGGCTTCGCCGGCCTGTTCGCCGTGGCCCTGGGGCTCTGCCTGGTCGGATACGGGCTGGTCGCAGGGCTGCCGGAGCCCCGGCACGACCGAGGGGGTGAGCCTGCCGCGGCCGTCCACGGATGAGGCACGAACGCAACGGAGGCTATTCAGCGCCCTCAGCGTTTTCAGAGACTTCAGCGATTCAACGGTTGGGGCTTGCCGTCGGCGGGATGGGATTTGATGATGGAGAAACCCCGGTTGCCCCCCATCCGGGACAGTGCTATAATCCCCCGTAACCGATGGGTATCAGCAACCGGCAACCGGCATCCAGCCGCCGGCCTCCACCGTCCGGCATCCAGCCGCCAGCCTCCACCACCCGGCATCCGGCCTTCATCTCTCCTCTCCTCTTCCTCGCCACCTTCTCTCTCTACGCCCTCACCGCCGCTCCCGGCACCCTGTTCGGCGACCCCTCCGAGTACCAGTTCGTCCCCGCCATCTTGGGCATCGCCCACCCGCCGGGCTACGCCTTCTATACGCTGTTGGCCAAGCTCTGGCAGACCCTGGTCCCGGTCTCCACCGTCGCCTTCCGCACCAACCTGCTGGCAGCGGCTGTCGGGGCGTGGGCCGTCACCGCCGTCTACCTCATCGTCTCGGAGTGGGGATTCAAAACCACAACCCGCAATTCGCCCCTCGCCCCCCTCTTCGCCGCCCTCAGCCTCGCCGCCGCCCCCGATTTCTGGCAGCATGCGGCTCACGCCAACGCCCACATCGTCAGCGCCGGGCTGGCCGCCACCCACCTCTGGCTCCTGGCCCGCTGGTGGCGCACCGGGCAGGACCGCTGGCTGGCCGCCTTCGCCCTTACCCTGGGCTGGGCCGCGACCCACCACCCCATCACCCTGATGGGGGGGCCAGCCTACGCCCTCTTCATCCTGGCGGTGCGGCCCCGCATCCTGCGCCGGGGTCGGACCCTGCTGCTGCTGGCCGGCTGTCTGTTGGTAGGGCTGAGCCCCTTCCTCTACTACCCCCTGCGCAGCCCCACCGCCCCCTTCGGCCCCACGGACATGCATACCTGGGACGGGTTCCTGCGGCACGTCACCGCCCGGGGGCTGCGGGTTAATCTCTTCCACTTTGGCCTGGCCGACCAGCCCGACCGGGCGCTGGTCTTCTGGTCGCTCCTGCGCCTCCAGTTCCCCCTCCCCGTCATCGGCCTCATCCTCGTCGGCCTCATCCGATTGGCCCGCCGCACCCCCAAACTCGCCCTCCTCATCTATTCTTTCCTTTTCACCCACCTCCTCTTCACCCTCAACACCGTCCAGGACGTGATAGCCTACCTGCTGCTGCCCTTCGCCGCGCTGGCCGCCGTCGCTGGCGTCGGTGCCCTGGCGCTGGGGGAATTCCTCTTGGGGATTGCAGATTCGAGACTGCAGATTGCAGATTCGAACCTGCGATCTCCAATCTGCAACCTGCTACTAGTCCTCCTCATTCTGCCCTGGCCTCTGCTCCAGGGGCTCCAGGACCTTTCTCGGGGCATCTCCCTGCGCGACTTCACCGCCGCCGAGGAGTGGGTCGCTGCCGTGCATCAGTGGTTCGACGGGCGGGGGGAGGGGGCGGTGTTGCTCTCCGACTGGGAGCACCTGACCCCCCTCTGGGTCCACGCGCACACCCAGGGGGAGGAACTTGACGAGGAGTACGTGAGGCTGATCTATGCCTCCACGGCCAAGCCGTGGCCCACGTGGGTCTGGGAGTACATCGAGGAAGGGCCGATCTACCTGCCCGACGACCGGGCAGCGGTCCGGAGGGAGGGCTTTCGCCTGGTGCCGGAGGGTCCCTTATACCGGGTCGTCGCCCCGCCGGTGACCGATGCCGTCCCGGCGCATCCGCTGGACGTCTGGGCCAACGGTCGCGTCCACATCCTGGGTTACGACCTGCCCGCCGCCGCCGTCCGCGCCGGGGATCCGCTGGTGCTGATCCTCTACCAGAGGGTGCCGGAGCCGATGGAGAGGATATGGATGCCGTACGCAGAGCTGGGGCCGGTGGAGGCCCGGTGGACCACCGACAGCCGCCTGCTCACGACCCAGTGGCTGCCCGGCGAGGTGGTGGTGGAGCGGTACGAGTTGCCGGTCCCCTTCAACCTGCCGCCGGGGGAATACCCGCTCCGGCTGGGCTACGCCGACCTGACCGGCGGGCGGGTGGCGCTTCCCCTCTCCACCGGCGGGACCACGGTGGAGCTGGCGACCATCACCGTCCTGCCCAATCCCGACGCCCCTCCCGCCCGGGTGCGAGAGCGGGCGCTGGCCAACCTGGATAACCGGGTGGCGCTGATGGGGGCGCGGGCGCGGGTCGGCGGGCAAGTACGCCGGGCTCCGTGGGAGGAGCCGCTGCCCGCCCGGCCGGGGCAGCCCCTCCACCTCACCCTCACCTGGCGGGCCCTGGCCTCTCCTCAGGATAGCTACACCGTCTTCATCCACCTGATAGACGGAGCGGGCCGCTACGTGACCGGCCACGACTACACCCCGCTGGGCGGGTCCGCCCCCACCTACCTGTGGTTCCCCAAGTGGCTGCCGGGGCAGACCCTGACCGATCCCTACCGGCTGGTCCTCCCGGCAGACCTGCCCCCCGGCGACTACTGGCTGGAGGTGGGGATGTACGGGATGACTTCCCTTCGCCGCCTTCCTGTGGTAGACTTGGCGGGAAACCTGGCCGGCGACCGGGTCATCCTGGGGCCGGTGCGGGTGGAAGCGGACTGAGAGGGAGGTTGGGATATGGAGATAACGCAGTTGATCTGGATCATTGCCGTGACGGTTCTGACGCTGCTCAACATTGTCTGGCAGTTCGACCTGCAGACCCGCCAGCGGCGATTGCGGGAGCGGTACGACCGGCTGTTCGGCGGCGCGGAGGGGGCCGACCGGCAGATCGGCCTGGAGGCGCTGACGGATCAGATCGAGGGAGTGCAGGGTCAGATCGGCCGCGTCGAGACCCTGGCCCGGCAGATCCAATCCACCCTGGCCCACTCCATCCAGGGGGTCGGCATGGTCCGCTTCCGGGCTTTCCAGGACACCGGAGGCGACCAGAGCTTCGCCCTGGCGCTGGTGGACGGGAGCGGCAACGGGGTGGTCCTCTCCGCCCTCTACGCCCGGGAGGGAACCCGGGTCTACGGCAAGCCACTGGCGGCCTGGACCTCCGTCTACAACCTGACCGGGGAGGAGAAGCAGGCCCTGGAGCAGGCCCGGCGGATGGTGGAGGGCGGTTGACAAAACCGGTCCGCCGGGTTATCATTCTGCCCACTTCAATGTGACGGGAGGTCCCATTTCCATAAGGAGGAGCACCGTGTTTGGCAAAGAGAAGAAACCGCAATCCCCGGCAATGGCCCCCGCCGTTCCCTCCGCCCGGATCGAGACGGTGATCGGGCCGAACGCCCATTTCCGCGGCGAGATCGTCTCCGAGGGCGGTATCCGCGTTGACGGCCTCTTCGAGGGGAGCATCGAGACCACCGGGAACCTGGTGATCGGCGAATCGGCCAAGGTGATCGCCGACATCAAGGCCAACAACGTCTCCGTCTCCGGCGCGGTAAAGGGGAACATCACCGGCAACCGGGTGGAGATCCTGGAGACCGGCCGGGTATGGGGGGATCTGACCATCAACTCGCTGCTGCTGAACGAGGGGGCCTATCTGCGAGGCCAGACGACGATGCACGCCGACATCGAGCCGCCGCAACTGGAGCCCCCCAAGCCCCGCACACCTCCGGGGGCGGGCCGACCGGGCACCATTGTGGATGTGGAGCCGATGCCCACAACGGATCTGGAGGAGTAGACAAGACCCCTTGAGCCCTCCGTTGGTCCTACCTGAGCGCCCCCCGACGGCAGGGGCGCTCTTTGTTCGTGCCATCTCTACCCATTCTCACCGTGGAGGCACGGAGGGCATAGAGTTTCTCGATCTTCTCAGAGCCTCTCCGCGCCCTTTTTGTCTCCATAGTGTTCGTAATTCCGACTCGAATAGAACGGAAGCGAACGCAAGCGCACGGAAACGCTTGACAAGGAGGCCGCCCTGTGGTAAACTATCGGTGTGAAGGCCGGGAGGGGGACGGCGCAGCGGCGGGCGGAGATCGCCCGGCTTTTGGACCGGGACGGGGCGGTGGAGGTGGCGGACCTGGCCGCCCGTTTCGGGGTGGCTGCCCCCACCATCCGGCGGGACCTGGGGTGGCTGGCGGCGCAGGGGTTG
>DQUX01000274.1 GCA_015662065.1 Anaerolineales bacterium
CCGGCTGGCTGACGGTCGAGGAGGCGCTGGCGGGCCTTGCCCGCAGGGCGGAGGTCACCCCGTCGCTTTCTCCACGCCGCGGCTGATCTTCCTGATCCGTCCCCACGGATCGGCCGTTACCGTATACACCACGCTCATCGCCTCGCTCTGGCGGAACCCCAGGTCGGTCTCCGTCGACTCGATCCGTTCCTCCCCCCGCGCCTTCATCACGATCCCCCCGTCCGGGGTTCGCTCTACCTCCTCCCAGTTCCACTGGCCGACGTGCTCGACCGTCTCATGCCAGCCGCGAAGGCGCTGCAGCCCTGGGGGAACCGCGAGCATCGTTGACGGAGAGGGCTGGGCAGGCGTCTCGGCGGCGACCAGTAGGTTTCCGCTGACCGGGATGGTGGAAAAGCTAGGGCCCTCCCCACCGGCGCTGCCCTTTTCATCTTTCCGCTCCGCCTCAACCGTCCACCGTATCTGCGACCGCGCCGTGCGCACGGTGAACCCTCCCGGTCGCGCTAGCTGCCTCTCCGCCTGCCGGCGGACAAGTTCGGCCAACATATCACCGTTCAGAAAGATGGGCAACGGCAAAGCCTGGTTCATCTCGCCCGCATAGCGCAGAGCGAGCAGGGCGGAGGAGGAATAGACGAAGGGAACCGTAAAGCCGCAGTAAGCCACCAGTAGGAGCAAAGGCCAGATCGGTACGATCCGATCCCGCACCCCGCCCTCCATCGGCAACCCGGCGTATCCCGGTTCGAAGAGCAGCCAACGGGCCAGTTCCCACAGCAGGTCCGAAGTGACCAGCAGGAAGGCCAGCAGGAGGACAATGAGCAAGGAGAGGGCGGGCAGAATCATCGCCCACAACTTGACATCCCCAGCCAACGCTCCCCACTTCCACCGCACCTGGTTCAATAGTTGCCGTTCGCGGATGGTGTGTCGCCTCCCATAGTTCCACTGCGTGACGATGAGACATCCACACACCGTGAAGAGCACGGCGAGAAGCTGAATCCCCCACTGAATCCCTCTCCACGCCCCTCCCAACCCCATCAGTCCGCAGCCGAGGGCCAGGAGCGTGATGATGAGGGGAAGGTAGGCGTGGGGGGCTATGAAAGCCAGCAGCCCTGCAAGGCCATCCTGCTCTTCAGGCCGTTCCTCCTGCCACTTTTCCCAAGACGCATTGTCTGAACCGCAACGCCTGCACGTGCGGCCAGGTTCGCGGTCTCCCTTGCAGACGGTGCACTCCGCCATGCTTCCCCCCCTGCCCGCCATCGAGGCTGACCCGATCCCAAGGCCCAATCGCCATCTTCAGAATAGCATAGTTTCACACCCGACGCAAGTCTCTTGGGATCGGAGGGGGTAGGCCGGTTTGAATTTTGCCGCAGTTCAGACGAGGTCAGGGCGGGCGAAGAGGCCGGCGATCCCCCCGGTGTGCCAGAAGAGCACCCGCTCCTCGGGGGAGAAGACGCCGCGCCGGATCAGGTCCAGCAGCCCGCCGAAGGCCCGGCCGGTGTAGACGGGGTCGAGCAGGAGCCCTTCGGTGGATGCGACGAGGTGAATGGCCTCCCGCTCCAACTCGCCGACTACTGCGTACCCTCCACCCAAGTACCCATCCTCTACGGCGAAGTCCTCCGGGGCGAAGCTCGGCCGCAACTCCAGGTGCTTCGCTGTCGCCGTCGCCAGACCGGCCAGGGTGTGCCGCAGCGCGTCGGCCTTCGGGTCCACGCTGATGCCCATGATGCGGCCGGCGTAGCCCAGCGCCCGCGCTCCCACCGCCAGTCCCGCCTGAGTGCCGCCGCTGGAGGAGGCCAGCACGATGCGGTCGAAGTGAAGCCCCTGCCGGGCGCACTGGGCCAGCAGCTCCTCCATCGCCGCCACATAGCCGGTGGCACCGACCGGGTTACTTCCCCCGTAAGGGACCACGTAGGGCCGCCGACCGTCGGCCCGCAGTTCCTCTGTCACCTCCTCCAACCGCTCCACCAGCGGCGCATCCCCTGTCCAGACCACCTTTGCTCCCAGCCATCGATCCAATAGCAGGTTCCCCTGCGTCTGCGGCGGCTCCTCGCCGCGGAGCACCAGCGTGCAGGCCAGGCCGAACTTCGCCGCCGCCGCCGCCGTCTGGCGGGCGTGGTTGGACTGGGCCGCGCCGCAGGTGATGAGGGTGTCGGCCCCCCGGGCCAGGGCGTGGGCTACCAGGAACTCCAGTTTGCGCGTTTTGTTCCCCCCTGTCGCCAGCCCCGTCTGGTCGTCCCGCTTGACCCACAACCGGGGCCCGCCCAGGTGGGCGGTCAGGCGGGGCAACGGCTCCAGAGGGGTGGGCAGGTGAGCGATGGAAACCCGGGGTCGTCTGTCGGTCAACATCGGTCGCCTCCCGATACGTGATGCGTGAAACGTGATGCGTGTTTACGGCTGCTCCACGGTGAGGGCCGTCGGCAGCAGGATGAAGGTCGCGCCGGTTTCCGCGGGCACCCGCTCCATCGTGACCAGGTCGTACAGCCCTATCTCGATGCGAGCGATCCCGGCGTAGGGTTCGCGAAAGGTCATCACGTGCCGGTCCACGATCACCTCGCCCGGGACCCAGCCGGGAGTGGGTCGGGCTCCCCCGGCGGGCGGGCCGTCGTGCTGGCCCACCAAGCGACCGTCTTCAGCCAGGATATGGGTGAAGACGGTGTAGTCGGCCCGCGCGGCCCCCTCCAACGCCCGCCAGTAGAGGGTGATCGTGACCGGCTCGCTAGCGGTGACCTCGGTGGAGGTCAGGTCGTACCCCAGGAGCTCCGCCACGTCGCCGAAGCGGAACCGGAACGCATGCCCCATCGGCGGCGGCTCGAAGCGGTGCTCGGCCGCGGAGATTGCCACGGTGCCGAGCTCGACGCGGCGGTCCCCCACCTGGAGGACCACGGCGGCGGGGCCGTCGGTGGCGGCGGGTGGGACGACCAGCCGCCGGTGCTCCACCACCGTCTGCCCGGCGGACCACCGGTCGATGGGGTAGCGGCCACCAATAGGACCAGGGACGACGACCAATGGCATATCCCGCTGCACCAGGGACAGAGCGGCCACATAGGGACGCGATCCATCCTGCCCCCGCCAGCGAAGGGTGACGAAGAGAGGCTGGCCCGGCGCGACGGTAGCCCGGTCCAGCGACGCCCCCGTCAGGATCAGGCCGTCGCCCATCTCAACGGGCGCCTCCCACAGCGGGACCCGGTCGGCCAAACCGTAGGGGTCGGCCTCCAGGCCCAGGGGCTGCCCCAGGGAGACGGTCCTCAGCTCCAACGATTGTCCCTGGGGGTTGCCGGCCTCGTCCAGCAGGTCCAGCGGGTGGGCTTCCTCTCCCTCCACCCAGTAGACGCCCACCGTGAGGGTGTAGGTGAGGGGCGGGGTGCCGGGAGGGAGGGGGAGGAGGTGGTAGGTGGTGACCTCCTGGCCCACATCCCACCGGTCGGTGGGGTTGCCGCGGGGGTCCAACAACCAGTCGTCGGTGGCGGTCCAGGCCCAGCCCTCGTCGTCCCGCAGCCGCAGCCCCACCCGCAACCGGCCGTCGGTCGGCTCCGCCAGCCGCCAGCGGAGGGCGAGGGAGAGGGCGGTATCGGCCGGTGCTCCCTGCTCCGCCCAGACCCCGCTCAGCTCCAGAGGGCCGAAACGGGCGGCGACCGGCCCCGGTGCTGGCGGCCCGACGGGCCGCTCCAGCCGGTAGACCCGCACGAACAGCCCCTTGAAGCCCCACCGGTCGACCAGACTTCCCGCTGCCTCCAGCCCGAAGGAGAGCAGGCCGCCGGGGTCACGGGTGGCGCGGTAGTAGTCCACCTGGTAGGCCGTCTGCCCGGCGTGCGTCAGTCCGCCCAGCCGGTCCCACGCCTCATCCGGCCAGACCATTGCCACCTGCGCCGGTCCGTTGTAGTAGTACGGGACCGACCAGTCCTCCGGCGGGACAAGGATGAGGTCGCCCGAAGCGGCGTGGGCGGAGAGGGCAGCGGCCACGCCCTGCGTGTCGTCCTTGGCGAAGCGGGGGTTGGCGAAGTAAGCGTGGAGGGAGGTGAGCGTGACGGCGAGGACCGCGAGGCCCAGGAGCGCGGCCAGGGGGGCCGTGGCCCGTCGTCTCCCCAGGTGGTTCAGCAGGTAGGCGACCAGGATGAAGAGGGCAACGGCGAAGAGGGCGACGTAGCGGGGGTGGGAGAGGGGTTTTAACTGCCAGAGGAGGAGCGCGCCGGTGAGGGGGCCCAGCCAGTGGCCCAGCAGCCGCAGGGCCTCCCCACGGGTTTCCTTTCGTCCTGCCAGGGCGACGATGCCGGCCAGGAGTGAGGCGGCAAGCGCTGTAGCCGTCCATCGGATCGGCGGGTGGCCCGGCGCGCCGGTCAGCCCGCTCCACTGGAAGGTCCATAGGAGCCGCACGAAGTACTCCAGGGGGACCGGCTCGACGAAGGGGGCGTCCACCCCGGCGTCGGCGAGGACCGCCGGCCAGTGGAGGGCCACAGCGACGGCCCAGGGGAGAAGGAGGAGCCCGACCAGGGCGACGCTGCCCAGCCATCCCCCCCAGCGACGGCGCCGGGCGAGCGCGGGGAGGAGAAGGAGGTTGGTGTAAACGACGGCGAGGAGGAAGACGTAGTGCAGGTAGAGGCCGATGGCCTCCGCGAGGCCGAGGAGGAGCCAGTCGCGCCGGGTCGGGGAGCAGGCCCTGGCCCGTACCCTTTCCACCCGGTCCAGCAGCGCTAGGTAGACCAGAGGGAGCAGGGCATAGGCGCGGGCTTCCTGGGCGTAGACGACGTAGAGGGGGGAGATAGCGACGAGGAGGGCGGCCCAGGCCCCGGCGCGCCGCCCCAGCCACCGGTGGCCGAAGGCGTAGACGGCGGGGACCAGGAGGGTGTTGAACCAGGCGGAGAGGAAGCGGGCGCTGAAGGCAGTGCTACCTGCCAGGGTCACCCAGGCCTTGAGCAACAGGAAGTACAGGGGCGGGTGGACGTGGGCGGCGCGGTCGGTCAGTAGGTCAGGGAGGGAGGAAGTCGCCAAGCGGATGCTGATGGCTTCGTCCCACCAGATGGGTTGGGCGTCGAGGTGGTAGAGGCGGAGGGCAAAGGAGAGGGCGATGAGGAATGGCCAAAGGGGGAATAACCGATGAATGGGGCAATGGGTTAATAGAGAGCGGATCAGGGATCGGGCGGCGGAGAA
>DQUX01000166.1 GCA_015662065.1 Anaerolineales bacterium
CCTCCACCGCCAGGTGGGTCGCCTCCCCCAGACGCATGATCGCCCCGTCCCCAAACCGCTTCGTCAGCGCCGCCAGCGCCGCCTCCAGAGCTTTCTGCCTCCCATTGGTATCCATCGGACCCTCCTCTCACAATATGCTCACAGGACCACTCCACTTTTATAATAGCACATTTGTTCTGCGCCGTCAAGTCCAACTACGCCCCAGTTTAGGGCAATCGCATGTTTCCGGAGAGGAGCCCGCGAATCCCTATTCGCGGGCGCGCCTGCGCCCCAACGCTGGGGCGCGCCAACCCAGAAAATGCGACCGCCCTACGCCCCGGTTCAAGGTGACCGGCAAAAGTGCCGGTCACCTTCCGAGCCCCCACTTGTCCAGCCAGCCAAGCGAGGGTAAAATTCATAGGGAGGGCAGGGGGCACTCCACTCCATAGGAGGTACAGCAGATGGATTCACCCAACGACAAAACCAACGGCCGCCCCCTCGGCTGGCAGCGGCTGGAGACCGCCTACCCCTTCACTCACCGAATGTTCCGGGTGCGGGAGGACCAGGTGCGCTGGCCCGACGGCGCGGTGCGCCCCTACACCTATATCCAGGCCGCCGGCGCGGTCTGGATCGTGCCAGTGACCGGTGACGGCCGCGTCGTCCTCATACGGCAGTTCCGCTACACGATGAACGACTGGTGTTGGGAGGTGCCCGCCGGAGGATTCCACGACTTCACCGGCAACCCCCTGGACCTGGCGAAGCGGGAGCTGGCCGAGGAGGTGGGCGGTGAGAGCGATGACTGGCTCTATGTGGGCTCCTTCCGTCCCGGCGTCAGCCTCTTCGACGAGATCTGCCACATCGTCCTGGCCCGGGAAGTCCGACTTGCACGGGAGCCCCGCCCGGAGCCGGGCGAGATCATCGAGGTACATCTGGTGCCCGCCCCCCGCGCCCTGGAGATGGCCCGCAGCGGCGAGATCGTGGACGGCCACAGCGCCCTCGCCCTCCTGCGCTGCGAGCCCCACCTGAAGCCCCAAACGATCAGCGATAAGAGATAAGTGATATGACCCAACACCCGCACTTAGACCCATCCCCATTCCTCCTGGAGGGCGGCCCCGTCGGGGCGCTGCTCATCCACGGCTTCACCGGCTCCCCGCCGGAGATGCGGATGATCGGGGACTACCTCCACGAGCGGGGCCTCACCGTCTCCGGCCCGCTCCTGCCCGGCCACGGGACCACGGTGGAGGAGATGAACCGCTGCCGGTGGACCGACTGGGTTGCCCATACAGAAGCGGCGTTGGCCGACCTTCAGGCCCGTTGTGAGGCGGTCTTCGTCGGCGGCCTCTCGATGGGGTCGCTCCTCACCCTCTACCTGGCCGCCCACCGCCCGGACCTCTCCGGTGCCATTCTCTACTCCCCTGCCGTGATGGTGGCCGATCGGCTCATCTACCTGACCCCCGTGCTCAAGTATCTGATCCGCAGGAAGTCCAAGTCCGGCGAAAGCGACCTGACCGACCCCGAGGCCGATCGGCGGCTCTGGAGCTACGAGGAGAACCCCGTCTTCGCCGCCCACGAGGTGTTGAAGCTGATCCGACAGGTCAGACGGCTCCTGCCCCAGGTGACCTGCCCCCTGCTCATCATCCACAGCACCCGCGACCGGGCCATCCATCCCGAGAGCGCTCGATACACCTTCGAGCGGGTCGGCTCGAGGGATAAGGAACGGGTCACCCTCCACCACTCCGGCCACTGTCTCACGGTGGACAGCGAGTGGGAGGCGGTGGCGGAGAAGACCTATCGGTTCATTCTGGCTCGCCTGCCCGCGGGTGTCCAGGTGGGGGCCTGATGCCGACCTGTTCGCCCTCCTGCCGCCGCTGGGGCGGGTGAACCATCCCCTTCTGACCGGCCGACGGATCACCCTGGTCGGCGTCTCCGCCATCCTCCGGGACGATGAGGCCTACTACTTCGAGGTGAACCGGCCCCGCTACTGGGGCCGGCGGGCGGACGGGACCCTCTCCATCGGCGTCGGCGGCATCGGCGGAGGGATCGAACCCGGCGAGGGACCGCTGGCCTGCCTGCGTCGGGAGGTGCAGGAGGAACTGGGCGTGCGGTTCCGCCTGGAGCTTCCCGGTCCCACCGCCCTCATCCACGAATGGCGGATCGCGGCCTGGCTCGACCTCCCCCCCAGCCGCAAGCATCCCACCCCCTACCTCCTCAACCTCCTGCCGCCCCGCCTTGGCGGCGCGGGCACGCCCGACCATCTGGCCATCGTCACCTTTCTGGGCCGCCCTCGGGGCCGATCCTTCAGGAAGGACCTCTTCGGCCTGCTGACGGTGGCCCAGCCCGCCCTGGCCGACTTCTTCTCCCGCGACCAGTGGCCGTTGGAGGAGGCGCTGGCCCACCCTGCCCTTTCCTTCGACCTGGAGACCGACCTGCCCGCCATCTGTGTCCTCCGCCCCGTCCTCACCGCCCGCGCCTTCCAGGCGCTGGTCCGTGAGGGGGCAGCCCCCGCCCACCCCACCTCCC
>DQUX01000074.1 GCA_015662065.1 Anaerolineales bacterium
CGACCGTCTCTCCTCGACTGGCGGATGATGTTCAGGAGATAGCTATCAAGTGTGGTATGGCGGCTTCTGTTACCTTTGATGGCCATTGTTACCGGGTGTACCTGGGCACGACTAGGACGGCACAGTGCAATTTGGACGCGGACAGAAGCGAATGGGTGGGTTATGAAGGTATGGCCTATTGTGTTGAGGTGCCGAACTCTGTGGTGATGGTGCGGCAGAACGGCCATGCCTATTTCTCTGGAAATTCTAAAGGGACAGGCGACCAATACGTCCGCGACTACGCCCGCATCTACGGACTGCCGGCGGTGGTGTTTCGTCAGAGCTGCATCTACGGCCCGCGGCAGATGGGGGTGGAGGACCAGGGGTGGGTGGCCTGGTTCGTCATCGCGGCGACCACCGGCAAGCGGATCACGATCTACGGCGACGGCAAGCAGGTGCGGGATTTGCTATACGTGGAGGATCTGCTGGAGCTGTACGACCGGGCGATAGAGCGGATCGACGTGGCGGCGGGGCAGGTATACAACGTGGGAGGCGGGTCGGGGAACACTCTTTCCGTATGGGCGGAGTTCGGCCCGCTGTTGGAGCGGTTGCTGGGTCGACCGATCCCTGTGTCCTACGACGATTGGCGCCCCGGCGACCAGCGGGTCTATGTGTCCGACATCCGCAAGGCGGGACGGGAGCTGGGGTGGGAGCCGCGTGTTGGGGTGGAGGAGGGGATTGGAAGGTTGTACGAGTGGGTTGTCGAGAATCGGGGATTGTTTGAGACGCAGTGACACGGTGATAGGAGGGTTCTCCGCGTCCCCCCTTCTCCGTGTCGCCGCGTCGATTGTCCAGAGGCTTGTTGATGAAGATCTTGATCGTTCTGACCTACTACCGTCCTCATGTGAGCGGCCTTACCATTTACGCTGAGCGGCTGGCGCGGGGACTGGCCCGGCGGGGGCACCGGGTCACGGTGATGACTTCTCGCTTCGATCGTTCCCTCCCTCTGGAGGAGGTGAGTGATGGCGTGCGGGTGGTGCGGGTTCCGGTGGCCTTCCGTGTCAGCAAGGGGGTCATCATGCCCACCTTCGGCTTCGTCGCCACGCGGCTGGTGCGGGAGCACGACGTCGTCAGCCTGCACCTGCCCCAGTTCGACGCGGCGGGGGTGGCGGCGCGGGCCCGGTTGATGGGCAAGCCCGCCACGCTGACCTACCATTGCGACCTGAAGCTCCCGCCGGGTCCCTTCAATCGGTTCGTCAATCAGGTAGTCCACGGGATGAACCACCTGGCCGGGCTGTGGGCCGACCGGGTGGTGGCCTACACCGAGGACTTCGCCACCCACTCCCCTTACCTCTCTCGTTTCGCCCACAAGGTGGTGATCATCCCGCCGCCGGTGGAGTTGCTCCATGCCGCCCCCGAGGATGTGCGGGCCTTCGCCCGACGGCACGGGCTGGAGGGGCGGGGGCCGGTCGTCGGGATGGCGGCGCGGCTGGCGGCGGAGAAGGGGGTGGAGGTGCTGCTGGAGGCGTTGCCCCACGTGCTGGAAGTGTACCCTGAGGCGCAGGTCCTCTTCGCCGGGCAGCACCGGGACGTCCTGGGTGAGGAGGGGTACGCTCGGCGGCTGGCTCCCCTCTTCGAGCGGTACCGGGACCGCTGGACCTTCCTGGGGGTGCTGAGCCCGGAGGAGATGGCGACCTTTTACCCCAATCTCGACGTCATCGTTGTGCCGAGTCTGAACTCTACCGAGTCCTTCGGGCTGGTGCAGGTGGAGGCGATGTTATGCGGCACGCCCTCCATCGCCAGCGACCTGCCGGGGGTGCGGCAGCCGGTGTTGCAGACGGGGATGGGGGAGGTGGTGCCGGTGGGAGACAGCAGGGGCCTCGCGGAGGCAATTCTTCGTGTAGTCACTAATCGCGCCCAGTACCTACGTCCCCGGGAGGAGATCGCCGCCCGCTTTAGCGCCGAGCGCACCGTGGCGGGGTACGAGGCGCTGTTTGAGCGATTGATGTAGGACGGGCTGCCGGCCCGTCCTGCGTTGGAAACCCATTCAAAGCGGCGGTTGTGCGCCAGCCTCAGGGGAGGACCAACCGATGAAACGTTCCTCGTGGTTGAACCGCTGGCTCTGCCCCTCCACTCGGGCCTTCCTTCAGGAGGCCCGCCGCACGCAGGGCTACTCCCTCGTTGACGCCCTGCACGGCTACATTTACGCCCGCTGGCCTTACCTCTACATCGGCATTGGCACCGGGGAGCACCCTCTGGCACGGGTCCTTGGGCCGCTGGTGCGTGGGCTGGCCCGCCTCTCCTCGCCGCCATCTGACGACCCCTGCCGGGCTACCTTCGCCGACACCTACCACGGCAAGGTCGTCCCTCTGGAGGCGGCGACGCAACTGGTCACGGTGGATGAGGAGATCCGCCTGACCGATCTGGAGCAGGTGATTCCATACACCCGCGCTCGCGACCTCATCCTCAAGAATCCCGATCATATCGTCGTGCTGGATTGCCCCTGCCGGGTCTCTCGACCCGATCCTTGCCGGCCGCTGGACGTCTGTCTCATCGTCGGCGAGCCGTTTGCCGGCTTTATGGCCGACCACCACCCCCGCCGCTCCCGCTGGATCACCGCCGAGGAGGCGGTGGAGATCCTGCGGGCCGAGGAGGAGCGCGGCCATGTGCACCACGCTTTTTTCAAGGATGCAATGCTGGGCCGCTTCTACGCCATCTGCAACTGCTGCGCCTGCTGCTGCGGGGCGATGCAGGCCCGCCGAAGCGGCACGCCTATGCTGGCTCCCTCCGGCTACGTGAGCCACGTGGATGCCGACCTCTGCGTCGGATGCGGCCTCTGTGCCGATGCCTGCCCCTTTGGGGTGATCTCGTTGGAGGATGGAGTGGCCGTCGTGGATGCCGCCGCCTGTATGGGCTGCGGCGTCTGCGTCTCCCACTGCCCCAACGAGGCCCTCGTCCTCGTGCGCGACCCCGCCCGCCCCGAGCCGCTGGAGATCCGCCACCTGCTGGAGGTGCAGTAGTTCTTTTTGGCCAATAGGCGCGCAGATTCACGCAGAGGACCACAGATGGGGCAGGAAAATCTGTGAGAGCGGCGTTCATTTGCATCCCTTTTCAAGACAGAATAGCGCAGACATCATTGCTTACAAGGAGGCCAAATGCGCGCAAATAGGAATGTCCATCTGCTGCTTGCCTCCCTGCTGGGGGGGCTTCTGCTTCTAGGGCTTCTCCTGGCCCTTCCCCCTTCGGTCCCGGCGACGGCAGCGGGAGAGCCCCAGGTGCTCATCTCCGCCGTCCTCTACGACGGCTACCAGTCCCGCGACCCGGACGAGGCGGTTCAACTGGTCAACGCCGGCACGGCCCCCGCCGACCTGACCGGCTGGGAGCTCTGTAAGGAAACCGGTTCCGGCCTGAGCTGCCGCGCCCTTCCCTCCGCTGTGCTCTCGCCGACCGCCCGTATCTGGCTGGCCCGGGACGCGACCGCGTTCGCTGCTTCCTTCGGGTTCCCGCCGGATTACGAGATGAGCAGTTGGCTGGCCTACGGCCTGAGCAACGCCGGCGACGAGGTGATCCTGCGGGACGCAGGGGGCGGCGTGGTGGACGCCCTCGTCTACAAGGGGGGAGTGACTGTCACCACAGGCTGGTCCGGCCCGGCGGTGGAACCTTACCCGGCGGGCCGGGAGGAGGGGCAGATTCTCTACCGGATCCCCGACGAGGTCACCGGCCTCCCCGCCGCCGACACCGACGCCAGCGCCGACTGGATTCAGTTCACCGGCAACGTCACCTACGGCCGGCGGGTGCTCTACCCTGGCTGGGACCTGAACCCCCTCTTCTGGCCCCTCTCCGTCACCGAACCGGCCACCGTCGTCGTCGGCATCGCCCCGGACCACGCCTTTGAGGTGGTCTCTCAGACCATCGCCCGGGCCCGACGCACCATCTCCGTTGAGGTCTACGCCCTCCGCCACCCGGACCTGGTGACCGCGCTGGTGCAGAAGGCGCGGGAGGGGGTAAGCGTGACCGTCTTCCTGGAGGGGCGGCAGGTGGGTGTGGGCGTGTCCGATCCCCGCTGGCAGCAGGAGCTGTGGGCCTGCCGGGAGATCGAGGCGGCCGGCGGGCGGTGCTGGTTTATGATCCACGAGACGGACGACCGCATCTTCAATCGCTACAGCTACCTTCACGCCAAGTTCCTCGTCGTGGATGACGACTGGGCGCTGGTCACCTCCCAGAACCTCTCCGTCAGCGGTCTACCCTCCGACGACAAGTCCAACGGCACCTGCGGCTCCCGGGGGGTGGTGCTGGCGACCAACGCGCCGGCCGTGGTGGCCCGCGCCGCTCAGGTCTTCCGTCTGGACCTGGACCCGGCTCATCACAACGACCTCCTGCGCTGGAACACCGCCTACACCGACACCTATGGCCCTCCGGTCGTCACCTACACTCCCGAACTGACAGTGCCGGATTGCACCACCGCGACCGTCCACTTCCCCGATCCCCTGACCGTCGGCGGCACCTTCGGCTTTGCGCTGCTCACCGCGCCGGAGGCAGCGCTGCGGAGGTCCGACGGGTTGCTGGGGCTGGTGGGGCGGGCCGGCCCGGAGGATGGCGTCTATGTGGAGCAGCTCTACGAGTACGTCGACTGGGGGACGAGCCCCGGCGACGACCCCAACCTGCGCCTGGAGGCATACATCGCCGCCGCCCGCCGGGGCGCGACGGTGCGCATCCTCCTCAACGGCGGCTCCTTCGGCCGGCCAGACTACGGGAATGACAATGTGGCCACCGTCGCCTATGTCAACCGGATCGCTCGCGCCGAGGGGCTGGACCTCGAGGCGGCCATCGGCGACCCCACTCGCTACGGCATCCACAACAAGATGGTCCTGGTCTGGCTCCACGACGAGGGGGGATATGCCCACATCGGCTCCATCAACGGCAGCGAGACCTCCAGCAAGCTTAACCGGGAGATGGCCGTTCAGGTCCGCTCCGATGCGGTCTATGCCTATCTGAAGGAGATGTTCGACCTGGACTGGCAGTGGTCCCACCCGCTCTATCTGCCCCTGGTGATGCGCCGGTACGTCCCTCCGGCCGATCACCTGCTGATCAGCGAGGTGATGGTCTGGAGCGGATGCGAGTGGGTGGAGGTATACAACCCGACTCCTTTTCCTGTCACGCTTACCGGCTACGGGGTCGGCGATGCGGAAACACCGGGCTGCTACGAGGGGATGTACCGCTTCCCGACGCGGTCGCTGGGGCCGGGGGAGGTCGTCGTGGTTGCCGGGGACGCTCGGGAGTGCACCGCCTTCACGCCCGACTACGAGATGTCCGGCGGCGACCCCGATGTACCCAACCTGAGCAAGGACGCGGTCTGGGGCGCGGGGGAGTTTGGCCTGAACAACGGAGGGGACGAGGTGCTGTTGTTGGACCCCTCCGACCGGGTGGTGGACGTGGTGGTCTACGGCGACGGGGGGTACCCGGGCGTGGTAGGCCATCCGGGGGTGGGGTGGGGGGAGACGCTGGAGCGGATCCCAGCCTACGCCGACACCGACGATTGCGGGTATGACTTCCAGGCCGGGTGGAGCCCGGGCTGGGTGAGGCTGCGGTAAGGGGCGGGGACAGGCCCTGCTGAGGTCAGGG
Source organism: Anaerolineales bacterium (assembly GCA_015662065.1). Lineage (GTDB taxonomy): Bacteria > Chloroflexota > Anaerolineae > B4-G1 > DUEL01 > SZUA-1492. Next base: position 5,602 of record DQUX01000074.1, read on the forward strand.
ACAAGCCCTGCCCCTACTGGGGTGGGCGTACCTCCACGTGGGCCAGGATGACGGCGTCTCCCAGGGGGGTCCCGTGGGTATCGAAGACCGGCAGGCGGACGCCGTCGACCAGCCCGTACAGCCCGATCTCCAGGGTGTAGCGGCCGGGAGGGGCGTCCGGCGCGACGGGGATGTGGTAGGGATCGGCCACGACCGTGCCCGGCGCCCACACCGTGGTCGGGACCTGGCCGTTCACCGGTTCGTTATCCTGCTGGCCCCAGAGGAAGTTGTCGGTGGCGGCGTTGTAGGTCTCGCCCAGGAGGTGGGTGAAGACCTTGTAGCGGGTCTCCACGGCCTCGGTCGCCTGCCAGTAGAGGGTCAGCTCCACCGTCCCGCCGGGCTCCACTACCGTCTGGGGCAGGTCGTATCCCAGCAGGCGGATGGACTCCCCCAGGCGGAGGTCCAGCGGGTGGGGGATCTCGGCGGGGGAGGCCGTCTTCCCCACGGTCCGACGGACCAGGGTGAGATGTCCCACGTCGACGGTCGGCCCTTCCCCCACCTGCACCCGCAGTTGGTATCGCCCGCCGGGCAGGTCGGGTGTGAGGGGGAGGTTCACTTGCTGGCGGGTAGGGCCGCTTCGGGCCGGCGTCGGGGGGGCGGCGGTTGTGGCCTGCCGGGCCGGCCCTGCCATCTCCATCGTCAAGGCTGCCTGTGGGGGGGACTCCCAGTAGAGGAAGACCCGCGCGGTATCTCCCGTCGGGTATCGGGGGAGGCCCACCCAGGCCCCCAGGAGCGTGACGCCTGGGGCCAGCTCCGCGCGGGGACCGTCGGGGGGGGTGAAGCCGGGGGCCAGGTCGTGGAACGATTCCGCCCGGCCGGGGGTACGGGCGAAGAAGGAAAGGCCGTTCTCCCCAAACCCCCAGGTGGCCGAGATCACCGCCCGTGTCTCCAGCCATCGGCGCACCGCCTGCTCGGGGTCGGCGCGCTGGGCGTCGGGGGTGGTCACCAGCCATATTCCCTCCGCCTCCCCCCAGAGCGGCGTCAGCAGGCTGTCGGCGGCCGCCGGGTCCATCGGCGCGCCGTAGGGGACCCCGTGCCAGTCCCCCGGATAGTGGGCGGCGAAGATCGGCCAGTCCTTGTCTGTGTGGAGCACTACCACATCGTGGGGGTGGCGATGGGCCTGGAGCGCGGCGGTGAGGGAGGTGTAGTCGTCCCGTCGCGCCCGGCCGGGGTAGAAGGAGGCCAGCCCGTTCAGCGCCACGCCGACCGCCAGGCCGACCCCCAGCCCGGCGGCCCATCGCCGCTTCTGCGCCAGCGTGGCCAGCCCCCAGCCCAGCAGGGCGTAGAAGCAGGCGGAGAGGGGGAGGAAGTAGCGGGGGACCAGCGGCCGGGCGAAGTAGGGGTTGGCGGGGATGGAGACGGCGTAGACCAGCAGGGCGGGCAGCAGCAGTCCCAAGAGGAGCATCGCCAGCCCCGCAGTCTGCGCCGGCGAGCGGCGGGCCCGCCAGAGGGCCGCCAGGCCGACTATCAACACCCCAAATACGGCCAGCGTCAGGGGGGTATAGGCCTCCAGGTTCACCGGCACACCTACCGCCAGCGTGGTGCTGTAGAGATGGGCGAAGAAGGGGGAGGGGACGGGCTGGTCGGTGGACCAGGTGTGCATTCGGGGCAGGGCGTAGGCAGCCCAGGGGATGAAGAGGGCGGAGGCGGCCACCTGGGCCGTCGCCCAGTGGATCAGCCGGCGGCGGGGACGGCCCTCTTGCAGCCAGCCCAGGGGGAAGGCCAGGTTGGCGATGAGGGGCACCGGTCCGGTGAGGTAGAGGGTCCAGAGGCTCCCCGCGGTCGTCAGCACGTAGGCGATCCAGGCCCGCCAGCCCCCCCGCCGCCACATACGCACCGCGGCCCAGAGGGCACCGGTGGATAGCGTTGTGGCGCAAGTGTACATCCGGACCTCCTGGGACCAGGTGATGTGGAAGCGGGAGAGGGTCAGGAAGAGGGCGGTTAGCACCCCGGCCCGGCGTCCCCCCAGCGCTCGCCCCAGCCCGTAGGCCAGGGCCACCCCCAGCGTGCCGGCCGCCGCGGAGGGGAACCGCAGCACGAACTCCCCCTCGCCGACCAGCAGCCACCAACCCCTCAGCAGGAGATAGTAGAGGGGGGGATGGACGTCGTGGGCGGTCCAGTGCAGGATCGTGCTGGCGGGGAGCCGGGCGAGCCAGACGCCCACCCCCTCGTCCCACCAGATGTTGTGGTCGGCGGATCCCCACACCCGCAGCCCGAAGGCCAGGAGGAGCAGGAGCAGGATAGGCAGGTTCTCGCGTCTCAAAGCGGTGCTCCGATCTGGGATGGAGTGGGGGGATTATAGCACGGGGGGGGAGAGTGGCAAGCGAGAAGCGAGGGATTGACACCGCCCAGCAGGCATGCTATAATATTTCTACCGACCGTTCGGTAGATAGGGTTGAAGATGAGCCGACAGAAAGCCAGGCGGGAAAGCCAGCTCCTCGATGCCGCCACCCATCTCTTCAGGGAAAAAGGGTACCACAACACCTCTATGCAAGACCTGGCCGATGCCCTCGGCATCCAGAAGGCCAGTCTCTATTACTACGTTGAGAGTAAGGAGGAACTGCTCCTGCGACTGCTGGAGCGCGGGAGTTCCCTCCTGGGTGCTCGGATCGACCAGATCTACGCTGCGGACCTCCCTCCGGTCGAGAAACTCCGTCGGGTTCTGGAGAACCACGCGATGACGGTGATGGAGCATTTGAACCTGATCTCGGTCTATATCCAGGAGTACCGCCGTCTGCCTCCGGAGCGGCTGGGGGAGGTTCTGGCGGAGCGCAAGCACTACGAGCAGGTTCTGATGCGGATCCTGGAGGACGGCATCGCCAGCGGCGACTTCCGGCCCGTGAACGTGAAGATCGTGATGCTGGGGGTCCTGGGCATGCTCAATTGGGTCCATCAGTGGTTCTCCCCTGCTGGCGAACTCTCACCCCAGGAGATCGCGACCATCCTGACCGATCTGGTTCTGCGTGGGGTACTGGCAGGCTCGGGGGAGGGGAGGGACTGAGTTTCATCTAAGTGTGGGGCGTGTTGAGCGCTGATTGCCCGTCGCGGGCAATCCCTTCTCTGCGTAGTGCGGCAAGAGGTGGGAGATGGAGCGACCGTGGCAGGAAAGGTACGACGCCGGCGTCCCGTCTGAGATCGAGATCCCCGATGTCCCTTTCACGGCTTTCTTCGACCGCGCCGTCGCCGAGTATCCGGAGAACGTGGCCACCTACTTCTACGGCGGGCGTCTGACATACCGGCAGTTGGGCAGGCTGAGCACCCGCTTTGCCAACGGTCTCATCGGTCTGGGGGTGCGGCCCGGCGACCGGGTCGCCCTTCACTTGCCCAATTGTCCCCAGTTCGTCATCGCCTACTTCGGGGCTTGGAAGGCGGGGGCCGTCGTCACACCCGTCAGCCCTCTTCTGGCACCCCGCGAGGTCGCCCACCAGATCAACGACGCCGGGGCCGAGACCCTGGTCACGCTGCCCCGTTTCTACCCCACGGTACAGGAGATCCGGGGGGATACATCCCTCCGTCGGGTCATCGTCACCCCCATCAAGGGGTATATGGGCCGGGCCGCCCGCTGGCTCTACGCCCTCTTCCGGGAGCGGGGCGAGGGGGATCGGACGCCCGTTGAGGCGGGCGACTACCGCTGGATGGACCTGGTGCGCCGAGCCGATGCCCGACCGCCCGGGGTGACGGTTGGCCCCGACGATCTGGCCCTCCTTCAATACACCGGCGGTACCACCGGCATCCCCAAGGGGGCGATGCTCACCCACCGCAACCTGGTCGCCAACATAATGCAGGCCCACGCCTGGATCCAGCCGGTCCTGACCACCGGTCAGGAGAGCATCCTCAGTGTGTTGCCCTTCTTCCATCTCTACGGCATCGCTGCCTGCCTGCACCTGGGGGTGCTCTTGGCCTCGACGATGATCCTGCTGCCTCGCTTCGACCTGGAGGAGGTGCTAGGGACCATCCACCGGCTCCGTCCCACTCTCTTTCCCGGGGTGCCGACGATGTATGTTGCCGTCAATCACTACCCGCAACTGGATCGGTATGACCTCAGTTCCCTCAAGTTCTGTCTGAGCGGCGCTGCCCCGCTTCCCCTCGAGGTGCAACAGCGGTTCGAACAGATCTCAGGCTGTCGGATGGTTCAGGGGTACGGGATGACCGAGGCCTCGCCGGTGACCCATCTCACCCTGCTGGTGGGCGAGACCCCCTTGCGCAGCACGGGTCTCCCAGTCCCCGGCACTGAGGCCCGGATCGTGGACCTGGAGACTGGCGAGCGGACGTTGCCGCCGGGCGAGGAGGGGGAGATCGTGGTCCGGGGCCCGCAGGTGATGAAGGGGTACTGGCGGATGCCCACCGAGACCGCCAACGCGCTGCGGGGGGGATGGCTCTATACCGGCGACATCGGGTATATGGACGAGCAGGGGTTCTTCTACGTGGTGGACCGGAAGAAGGATGTGATCATCAGCGGTGGGGCGAAGGTGTTCCCTCGAGACGTGGAGGAGGTATTGTACGCGCATCCGGGGGTGAAGGAGGTGGCGGTGGTAGGGGTCCCCGATCCCTACTGGGGCGAGGTGGTGAAAGCCTATGTGGTGCCCCGGGATGGGGTGACCCTTGAGGCCGAGGAGATCGTCCAGTTCTGCCGGGAGCGGCTGGCCCGCTACAAGGTGCCCAAGGCGGTGGAGCTCCGCGGGGAGCTGCCCAAGACGCTGGTAGGCAAGGTCCTGCGCCGGACGCTGCGGGAGGAGGAAGCCCGGCACGCAACAGACCATACACACACGGAGGTTGAACGGTGATCGATTTCCAACCGACCGAGGAACAGGAACAGATGCGTCAGCTGGCCCACCGATTCGCCGAGCGGGAGATCCGGCCGGTGGCCGCCGAGTACGACGCGAGGGAGGAGATGCCCTGGCCGATCCTAGAGAAGGCGACCAAGATCGGGCTGACCTCTTATCAGTACCCGGAGGAATACGGGGGCGGCGGGGCGACCAGCGTGCTGACCGCCTGCTTGGTGGTCGAGGAACTGGCCTGGGGCTGCCTGGGTATCGCCACCGCCATCGTCGGCGCGGGGCTGGCAGCGGTGCCCATCATGATCGCCGGCACGGAAGAGCACAAAGCCCGCTACATCCCCGGGTTCTGCGGTGACAGTGAGATCCGGCTGGGGGCCTTCGCCCTCACTGAACCGGAGGCGGGATCGGATGCGGCCTCGATCCGCACCTCCGCTGTCCGCCAGGGGGATCACTACGTGCTCAACGGCCAGAAGCGGTTCATCACCCACGGCGGCATCGCCGACCTGTACGTGGTCTTCGCCACTGTGGACCGGAGCCGGGGCCACGAGGGCATCACCGCTTTCATTATCGAGGGGGACACGCCGGGCCTTTCGGCGGGCAGGGAGGAGAGGAAGATGGGGATGCGGGCCTGCCACACCGGCGATGTCATCCTGGAGGATGTGCGGGTGCCGGTGGAGAACCGGCTGGGAGAGGAGGGCGAGGGCTTCTACATTGCGATGAAGGCCTTTGAGCACACCCGGCCCATCGTGGCCGCCTGCGCCGTGGGGGTGGCCCGCGCTGCCTACGAGTACGCCCTCCAGTACGCCCAGGAGCGGGTCCAGTTCGGTAAGCCCATCATCGCCAAACAGGCGGTCCGCTTTATGCTGGCCGACATGGCGATGGAGATCGACGCGGCCCGGCTCCTCACCTGGCGGGCGGCTTGGCGGGTCGACCAGGGGCTCCCGGCCAACATCCA
>DQUX01000424.1 GCA_015662065.1 Anaerolineales bacterium
AACGGCAACATCGGTACGCTGATGGACATCCAGACCTCGGCGGCCGACGAAATCCGCAAGGAGATCGACAAGCGGACCATCACGGTTATTTCGACCGCGGTTCCGGCGGCCAACACGGTGGAGGTCACCGGCACCACCCTGACCGAGGAGGCGCTCAACGAGGCGGTCTCCATCATCGAGGACCTGGAGCTGTCGGTGAAGTACATCGTGATGCGCGGCCGGAGGTTCAACGATCTGCGCAGCTGGAACCTGGACCCCCAGACCAAGGCCGAGCTGCGCGCCAAGGGCGTGATCAAGAACTACGGCACCGGCGGCATCCTGCTGACCGCGGCCGCGGCCATGGACGAGATCCTGCTCATTCCCGACGAGGAAGTGGGCAAGATGCCCGTGCGGGAGAACCTCAAGACCGAGGCCATCGAGCAGAAGACCCGCTTCAAGACCGGCTGGCTGGTGTGGTCCGAGCTGGGCCAGGGGATCACCCGCCCGGACATCCTGGCCAAGATCAAGGTGCTCGGCTGATGGAGGTGGACCCAGATGATCAAGCTGAAGAACGTCCGCCCCGGAGTGTTGATCGTGGCCGATGCGGGACTGCGCCTGGCGCCCGGGCAGATGGTGGAGGTCGAGTCGCTCACCACCCAGATGGAACGGGGCATCGCCGAAGGCCGCCTCGCGCGCGTGGACAAGGCGGAAGGGAACGGCGCTGCTCCCCCGGAGACGGGCGGCGGCGGACGGGCGGAGCCGGACGATGCGGACCTCTCGAAGCTCCCCGCGGCGGAGGCCATCTCGCGCGTCGGGTCCGAGGATGACGCCACCAGGCTCAAGGCCCACCTCGCCACCGAGAAACGGCGCACGGTCATCGACGCGCTGAAGAAGCGGCTGGCGGAGGTGGAAGGTGGCGCTCGCTGATCTCGTCGCAACGCTTCGCACCGACCTGTCCGACCCAAGCGGTGATCTGTTCACCGACGAGGTCCTGGGGCGGTGCATCCTGAAGGGCGTCTACCGGCTGGCCCGTGACCTCGACATCACGCTGTCCGTCGTGGACGGCGAGGTGTCGCCGGAGCCGGAAGGCGAGACCCGCGAGCTGCTGCTCCTCCTGGGGCAGATCCACGCCTGCCAGGTGATGCGGGCGGCGACGGCGAACGCTTTCTCCTTTTCCAGCGGCGACAAGCGGGTCGACAAGAGCAAGCAGCCTGAGCACTGGGCGAAGCTCGAGGAGGACCTGAAGGCCGTCTACAAGCAACGCCTGGGCGAGATCAAGCCGGGGGCGTCGGCGAGTCCCGAGGACTACATCATCTCGCCCTCCGACCTCAAGCCGGTCATCTACGAACAGGGAAGCGACCTGTGAGCCTGCTGACCGACCCGGAGAAGATCTGCGCCGCGGAGGACGTGCGGGAGCTCATCCTCTCGTCCGGACAGGAAGCGCTGCTTCTGCGCGCTGTCCCCGGCGAACGGTTGTACGGATCCGACGACGCGTCCTACGCCGAGGTCGGGACCATCCCGCTGGAGTTCGTCGAGACCCCGCCGGAGGACCTGAACAACAAGATCGACGCCGTGGCCTGCGTCCTCCCGGACGCGGACGTCCGTCCCGAGGACCACGTGCGCGCGGACGACGGGGAGTTCCGCGTCCAGACCGTCGAGGAAGAACGGCTCTTCGGCGTGGTGACCCACAAGGTGTTGAAGCTGGTGCGCCTCCATGGGAGTTAGGCGGTTCGGAGACTGGGACGAGGCCCGCTCGAGGCTCACGGGGAACACGGCCGCGCGCCTGGCGCTGGCCCTCCGGCAGGCCACCATCAAGAACGCCCTCCTGCTCGTGCGCGAGATCAAGCGGGGCATCCGCAGCCAGGCCCCGGGCGGCAAACCGTTCGTGAAGCTGGCCGAGAGCACCATCCGACGCAAGGGCTCCAGCAAGGCGCTGATCGACACCGGGTTTCTGGTCAACGCCATCACGCAACGCATCCTGGCCGACAAGGCCTTCGTGGGGCTGCTGCGCGGCACCGTGAACAAGGACGGCGAGGACCTGGTCAACATCGGGGCGGTCATGGAGTACGGCGCCACCATCCGTCATCCGAACGGGGCGGTGATCGTCATACCGCCGCGTCCCTTCCTGCACCCCGTCATGGAGAAGTACCGCGCCCAGGTGCTCGAGAACTACCGGGCCGCCGTCCGCTCGGTCCTCTGACCCCGACACCGCCCGACACTTCCGCAACCGCTCCGGTAGGTAACAGCCAGGAGTATCTGCCGGCGCGCCGTCGTGTACGCGACGCGGCCGCCGGCCGTCGGAGACATGAGCTTGGAAACCGTTCGAACAGTAGTCGAGAGCTTCATCCGCCTGGTGAAGGCGGAAATCGACCCCGAGGCGGTGCTCGTGGCCGCGGACGACGTGTTCGAGGTGCCGCGGACGCCCAGCCTGATCCTGCAGGGCCCGACCCTGATCGTAAACGGTGACCGCCGGACCCAGGCCCGCATGGTGGAGAAGGATGTTCCGAACCTGAGCTATGAAGAATGTCGCTATCCCCGCCTCTATCACCTCGACTTCGATGTCATCGTCACCGCCGCGCATGAAGGCGAATTGCTCGACCTGCAGGAAAAGGTCGCCCGCTTCTATCAGCGTTATCCGGTTCTGACCGTGGAGGACCGCGGGACGATCAATCTCACCGAGCTTACCCCGTTGGGAGGTCTTCGGAGGGTGAACCTGTCGGACCTGCGCCAAAGCAGCGGGCGGTGCCGCATCGAGGACTGCCCCGTCTACGACGGCGTTGTGGAGACGGGCCCGCTGGTCAAAGACAGGAGATTCGAGTTCCGGGACGGTGTCGAGGAGGACCGGACCTACACGCCATAAACAGTGCGAGGTGCGAAGTGCGAGGTGCGAAGTTGAAAAGGGAAAACAAACGCCGTCTTCAACAACTTCGCACTTCGAACCGTGAACTTCGAACTGAGAAGCCAGGAGGAACGCAAGTGATCGAGATCAGGAACCTGCTCTTCCAGCCGCTCACCTTCCACCTGGCGGGTGGCGGCCGGGGCATCCATCTGAATCCACGCGAGCGCCGGAGGGTCCGCGAGGAGGACGTCTCCCCGGAGATCGAGGCCGCGGCCAGGCGCGGGCTGGTCTCCCTGACGGTGGCGCCCGAGGCCGTTGCCTCACCGGAACCGGCCGAGCCGGCCGGCGCCGGCGCATCCAAGGACGAGCCCAGGAGCGGCGGGGCTTCCGCCTCCCGCCGCCGCAAGCGGAGGTAAGCCATGGCGACCTACCTTTCCCCCGGCGTCTACACGCGCGAGACCGATTTCAGTTTCTACGTCAAGCAGATCTCGACCTCGTCCTGCGCCATGGTGGGCGTGGCCGAGCGCGGCCCGATCAACAAGCCTGTGCTGGTCACCAGCTGGGAGCAGTTCATCAACAAGTTCGGTTCCTACGTGCAGGCCGGCTACCTGGCCTACGCGGCACGGGCCTTCTTCGACAACGGCGGCTCGGTGCTCTACGTCAACCGGATCGCCCACCTGGCCGACCCCACCGACCGGAACAGCCTCACCGCCGTGAAGTCCTCGGTGACGCTCAAGGACCGGCGCGCCGTCGCCGCGACGCTGGAGACGGGCGCCGCCGGAACGGACCGCATCACCTGGACGGCACGGGCGGCGGGTTCGGCCGGCAACGGCATCAGCATCGCGCTGGCGGCTTCCGGGACGGACACGCCGCTCTCGGTCGAGGTCTCCGGCCAGGCGATCACGGTGAACCTGGCCACGGACGGCGCAGGTGACCCGGTGAGCACCGCCGACCAGGTCGCGGCCGCCGTCAACGCGGACGCCGCGGCCTCCTCCCTGGTGCAGGCATCCACCACGGACGGCGGTGTCGTCCAGCCTGCCGCCGCCGCGAACCTCACCGGCGGCCAGGACGCCCAGGACACCCTCCGTGTCTTCGCCGTGAACGAGGGCGTCTGGGGGGACCGCCTCGAGGTGGAGGTCGAAGACGGCTCGCTCGATCCCGCGGGCGGTTTCAACCTGATCGTCCGCTACAAGGGCGAGGTCGTCGAGGTCTTCAAGGACCTCTCCATGGACGAGGCCGCGAAGAACCACGTCGAGCTGGCGATCAACGAGCGCTCGGAGTTCATCGCCGTGGAGGACCTGGGGCCCGCCTCGGGCCTGCCGGAGGACCGTCCGGCCACGGGTCGTTCGGCGCTTTCCGGCGGTGACGACGGGCTCACGGGCCTCGACGACGCCGACTACACGGGCGATCCGTCCCAGCACACCGGCTTCTACGCCTTCGACGAGATCGACGCCCTGAACATGCTCATGGCCCCGGGCGTGACCACCGCCGCCGTGATCCATGCCGGGATCGACTACGCCGAGAACCGCAAGGACCTGATCTTCCTCGCCGACCTGCCGATCCACCTGGAGCCGCTGGAGGCGGTGGACTTCCGCAAGGGACAGGGGATGTACTCCCATGCCGCCTTCAACTCCTCCTACGCGGCCCTCTACTACCCCTGGCTGGAGATCAATGATCCGGTCACCGGGAAGAGGAAGCTCGTGCCGCCCACCGGGGCGGTGGCGGGCTGTTTCGCCCGCAACGACCGCAAGGCCCACGTCTGGTACGCGCCCGCGGGCATCGACCGCGGCCGCATCTTCAACGCCCTCTCGGTCGGATACAAGACCAGCCGCGGCGAGCGGGACGTGCTCTACCCCGAGGGCGTCAACGTCATCGCCTCCTTCCCGGACAGCGGGATCAACATCTGGGGCCAGAAGACGCTCCAGAGCCAGCCCTCGGCGCTGGACCGCGTCAACGTCCGGCGACTGATGATGTACATCGAGGAAGCCATCGCCGAGTCCTCCCGGTTCGTGGTCTTCGAGCCGAACAACCCGCAGACCTGGCGGGCGCTGCTGCGGCTCATCAACCCCTTCCTGCAGGACATCAAGGACAAGGGCGGTCTCTACGACTTCGCCGTGCAGTGTGACGAGGAGACCAACACGCCGGCGGTGATCGACCGCAACGAGCTGGTGGCGCGGGTGTTCGTGAAGCCCACGAAGACCGCGGAGTTCATCGAGCTCAACTTCGTGCTCACCGCCACCGGCGCGGACTTCAAGGAAATCTTCAAGACCACGTGAGGAGGTAGCCCATGCGCAGCGGGAACATGCCCAAGAGCCTCTACCAGAACTGGCAGTTCGCCATCGAGGTGAACGGGTTCGACGTGGCGCTCTTCAAGAAGGGCCAGGAGCCCAAGACCGAGTTCGAGGAGGTGGCCTTCGCCCCCGCGGGCTCGATGTTCGACCAGAAGGTGGCCGGGCGCGTGAAGTTCGAGGACATCACCCTGGAGAAGGGCATTCTCCAGGACGGCTCGGACGAGGCCGCCAGGGAATGGGTCGAGAAACAGGTGGACGTCAACGCCGTGGTCGGCGGGCTGCCCAACGACTACATGCGCGACATCGACATCGTCCGCTACGACCGGGCCGGCAACGAGACCCGTCGATGGACCCTGCACGGAGCGTGGGTGAAGGTGCTCGAGTACGACGAACTCGAAGGCGCCAACACCGAGAACACCATCGAGAAGATCACCATCAGCTACCAGTACTGGACCTGACGGGCGGAGGTGAACCGTGTACACGTTCGAGCTTCCCAGCGGAACCGAGGTGGAACTCCGGGAGATGACCGGGGCCGAGGAAGAGCTGCTCACCAACCAGCGGCTCATCCGGACCGGCGACGCGGTCAACCAGGTCCTCAAGAACTGCATCGTCCGCCTGGGGGACAACGACGAGCCGTCCATGAAGGACGTCCTCGACCTGCTCTCCGGCGACCGGCTCTTCATCCTGGTCAAGCTTCGCCAGGTCTCCCTGGGCGACGAGGTGGAGCTGGAGCTGGTCTGCCCCAACGCCGCCTGCCGCGCGACGAACCACGTGGCCGTCGACCTCGAGGACCTGGAGGTCACCCCCTACGGCCCGGAGCGGGAGTTCTCCTTCGAGCTGCCCGGCTCGAAGCGCACCGTGCGCTTCGGCTACCTGGACGGCCACAAGGAGAAGCGGCTGGCCGCGCTGAAGGAGCCGTCCATCTCGTCCGCCATGCTGATCCGGATCATCGACATCGACGGCAAGCCGCCCAACAAGAAGCTCATGGCCGAGATGTCCATGCGCGACCGCAGCGCCCTGCGGCAGGAGATGCTCCGGGTGGACGCGGGCATCGACACCACCGTGGAGACCGAGTGCGACAGCTGCGGCGCCCGCATCCGGACCCGCCTGGAGGCCGAGCCGGGTTTTTTGTTCCCCGGAGTTCGCTTGTAAGGGACGCCTTCTTCCTGGCCTACGGCGGACTCCACTGGGGATACGCCGAGACGAAAGCGCTGCCGCTCCGGGTCCGCCGCGAGTTCGTGGAGGCCCTGGAGCGGCAGCTTGCATTTGAGCGGGAGGAAATGGAGCGCAGGCAGAGATGAACGGCGACCTGGGACTCGGCATCGTCGTATCGATGAAGGACGCGTTCTCGCGGAACGCGGCCCGCATCGAGTCGTCCATGCAGTCGCTGGACGCCACGGTCGCCGCGGCCAGCGAGCGCATGACCCGCAACCTCGACCGCATCCAGAAGGGAACGATGATGATCGGGGCCGGGCTGGCGCTGCTGGCCGTTCCGGCGGGGCTGGTGGCCTCCACCGCGGCGACCCAGAAGGCGCTGGGAGAGCTGGCCTCGCTGGGCGTCAAGGACCTGCAGGCCATCGAGGACGCCGCCGAGTCCTTCACCAACACCTGGGCCGGGTCCACCAAGGCCGAGTTCATCACCGCGGCCTACGACGTGCGCTCGGCGCTCGCGGGCCTGAGCGACGAAGCGGTAGGCACCTTCACCGCGATGGCCGCGCTGACCGCGAAGGCCACCAAGGCCACCACCGAGGAGATGGTGGGGACCTTCACCACGGCCTACGGCATCTTCAAGCCCATCATGTCGGAGTTCTCCGACGTGGAGTGGTCGCGCGCCTTCGCCGGCGCCATGGCCCAGACCGTGGCCTCGTTCAAGACCACGGGGCGGCAGATGGCCGACGCCATCAAGAACATCGGCGCCGTGGCCGCATCCTCCAATGTCCCGCTCCAGGAGCAGCTCGCCATCCTCGGCCAGCTCCAGACCACCATGCCCGGCTCCGAGGCCGGCACCCTGTACAAGGCCTTCATCATGAAGGCCGCCGAGGCGGGCGAGAAGCTGGGACTCTCCCTCGTGGACTCCACCGGCCGCCTGAAGGGGATCGTGCCCATCCTCCGGGAGATCAAGGCCCGCTTCCCCGACCTGTCCCAGGCCGCCGCCCAGGTGGAGATCAAGAAGGCCTTCGGCTCCGACGAAGCGGTCAAGTTCCTGCTGCAGATGTCCCAGGGCATGGAGGCCCTGGAGGGCAACATCCGCGCCATCGAGCGGGCCATGAAGGGCGGCACGGCGGTCACCGAGGAGATGGCCCGGGCCATGAACATGGACATCGGTTCGCAGTTCACGCTGCTCCGCCAGCAGCTCGGCAACCTCTTCGAGATCCTCGGCCGGACCCTCCTGCCGGTGGTGACCCCCGTGATCCAGGGGATCTCCAGGGCGATCCTGTTCTTCCAGAAACTCGCCCGCTCCATGCCGGGGCTCACCCGCGTGCTCCTGACATTGAGCATGGCTTTCGGCGCGGTGCTCGTCGTCGTGGGCGGCGTCATCGCCGCGGCCGGGACCATCGGGCTGATGCTCCCGGCCGTCAAGGCCGGGCTCGCGGCCATGGGCGCCGCCGTCGCGGGTGTGGGTTCGGCGTTCGCCACCTACTTCCTGCCGGTGACGGCGATCATCGGCGGGGTGGTGCTGGCGGTCCACCTGCTCAAGCGGGCCTGGGAGACCAACTTCGCCGGTATCCGGGACACCGTCCTCGGGGCCTGGGAGAAGGTGAAGCTCGTCTTCCAGGGGGTCAAGGCGCTGATCACCTCGCTCAGCGGCGGCACGGGGCGCATGTCGGCGGAGCTGGCGCGGAAGCTCGAGGAGGCCGGGCTGATGGGGCTGGTGGTCACGGTCTTCCGCATCTACTACCGGGTGCGGGAGTTCCTGTCCGGCCTCTGGCGGGCGTTCGCAGGGGCCTTCGCCCGGATCCGGGCGATTGTCGAGCCCGCGGTGCGCGCGCTCATGCAGGCCTGGGGGGCGCTCTACCGGGCGGTCGCCTCCGTCCTGGAGATCTTCGGCCTGGCCGCGACCTCGACGGACGCATCCGCCTTCCGCGGCCTCGGGGAGACGCTCGGCATGGTGCTCGGCGTCATCGCCAAGGTGGGGGCCTACCTGCTCGAGTTCGTGATCTACAACCTCGCGGCCGTGGTCAAGGCGGTCGCCTGGGTGGTCCGGGCCGCGGCCTGGATGGGCAAGGTGATCGTCACCGCTTTCGTCGGGGCGGCCAGGTTCGTCTACAAGTTCTTCCTCCCCGTCCGCCTCCTGGTGCAGGCCTTCCGTATGGTCGGCCGGGTCGTCTACGCGCTCTGGCAGGTGCTCACCGGCGAGGTCTCCGTGCTCGACGGCTTGAAGGCCGTCGGCGCCGCCGTGTTCGACTTCCTGGCCACGCCGTTCCGGTGGGTCCGGGACGTGATCGCGGGCGTGTGGGACTTCATCAAGGGGATCTTCTCGGCCGTGGGCCGGTTCTTCGCCTCCGCGGCGGCCGCCGTGGTCGGCGCGTTCATGGACCTGCCGCTCGTGCAGACCCTGGCGGAGGTGTTCGGGGCGGTCCGCAGCTTTCTCTCGGGCGACACCACCTTCTTCGAGGCAGGCAAGCGCATCCTGGTCGCGCTCGGGAGAGGCATCTGGTCGGCGGTCACCTATCCCTTCACGCTGCTCAAGAAGGCTCTCGGGTGGCTGCGCAGGCTGCTGCCGTTCTCCGACGCCGAGACGGGCCCCTTGTCCGACCTCACCGCCTCCGGGGCCGCGGTCCTGAAGACGCTGGCCAAGGGGATGCTGGGCGTGCTCACCCTCCCGGGCAAGGTCCTCGGCATGGCGCTCAGAGGCATGCTCGCCGCGGCGCGCTGGGTCTGGGACGGGCTCAAGAACCTCGGCGCGGGCCTCCTCTCCGCGCTGACCTGGCCGTTCCGAAAAGGCGTGGAGGCGGCGGCCCGGGTGTGGCGGGGCGTCACCGGGGCGGTCGCATCGGCATGGAAAGGGATCGAGTCTCTCGGGGCTGCGGCCTTCGACGCCGTGGCCGCGCCGTTCCGCCGGGTCGCCGAGACGGCCGCGGGCGCCTGGGAATGGATCAGGACCTCCGCGGCGGAACTCTGGAGCGGTCTCGGCAGCCTCGCTCAATCGGCCTGGTCCGTTGTGAGTGCGCCGTTCTCATGGGTGGCGGACGCGGCTACGGCCGCCTGGAGCCGGATCACCGGCGCCGCTTCCGCCGCATGGGAAGGGCTCAAGTCCATGGCCGGGGCGGCGTGGGAATGGATCAAGGCGCCCTTCGAGGGACTCGCCTCGGTCGCGTCCTCGGCCTGGGAGACGGTCAAGACCGCTGCAGCCGGCGCGTGGGAATCGGTGACCACCGCCGTGGCGGACCTGGCCGGTTCCGCCTTCGAGAGCGGCAAGGCGATCCTCACCACCGTGGGCGAAGGCATCAAGGCCGCGGTGTCGGCACCCTACGAGGCGGCCAGGTCGGCGCTCTCCTTCGTGCGTGACCTGCTGCCCTTCTCGGACGCCAAGGAAGGCCCGCTGGCCGATCTCACGCGAAGCGGCATGGCCCTGCTCGAGACGCTCGGCGGAGGGATAGCCCGGGCCGCCGAGGCTCCCGCCAAGGCGCTGGAGCGGGTGTTCGGCTTCATGGGCGACCTGGGCAGGCGCGTGGCCGCACCCGCGATGCTCGCCGGCACGCTCGCCTTGACCCCGGTGGTTCGGCCCCACTCGGTGGAGCCTCACGGTTCACGGTTCGAAGTGCGAAGTTCTCAGTCACTTCGCACGGACAACGTCGAACTTCGCACTGCGAGGCCTGCCGAGCCCGTGCGGGCCGAGGAGCTGCGTCCCTTGCTCGAGGCGATCCTCGCCAAGCTGGACGCGCTCGCCGACCGGCCCATCGACATCGCGGTCACCACGCAGCTCGACGGCCGCCAGATCGCGCAGTCCGTCTACCGCGACCTGCGCGAGCGCAAGATCAAGAACTACGAGACGCTGTAATTCAGTGCGAAGTGCGAGGTTCGAAGTGCGAAGTTATTCGGAATCGGAAAGGTACTTCATGAAGCCGAAGATGAGACGGGATGCCTGGTTGCAACGCTCATACGCGGCCTCGAAATCGGCCTGCTTGATGTACCCCTGGTCAAGTGCGACGTACAGATGGCTTTTGACCTCGGCGGCTGACGACAACGCCATGCCCAGGAACTTGTTGAACTCCTTGCGCGACCTGCGTTCGAAGCCTTCCGCAATGTTCGCCATCACGGAGACGGCGGCCCGCTGGCTCTGGTCTTTCAGGCCGAAGTCTTTTGCGAAGGCGGGACGCTTGGTCAGGTCATACACGAGCCTTGTCAACTCTCGCGCTTCCTGCCACGCCTTGATGTCCTCGAAACGCTCGATCTTCATGGCGGCAGTATATCGAAACGAAAGGAACTTCGCACTGTGAACTTCGCACTTCGCACTACAAACGGTTACCTCGTCGACATCGAGACCGGGGACTACCTGGACTTCCAGTACAACCCGGACGACATCCTCGACGACAAGAGCACCGCCTACGCGGCCATCAAGATCCCGGGCATGAGCCATCCCCGTTACCAGTACGTGGCCGGCGGTCCGCGCAAGATCACCTTCAAGCTCGTCTTCTTCAAGGGGCCGGTGAAGGAGTCCGTGGACTGGCTCCGTTCGCTCCTCTATCCCGAGCATGCCGGCACCATGCTGAAGAACGCGCCGCACCGGGTGCTGCTCCTGTTCGGGGACCTCTACCCGGGCGTGCTCTGCGTGGTGCGGCAGGTGAAGGCGCGGTTCTTCCACATGTTCGACCGGGACAGCCTCCTGCCCCAGCACGCCGAGGTGGACCTGGTGCTCGAGGAATACATCGACGAATCCGTGGACTACTCGGAGGTGCGGGGATGATCGGACGCTCCTCGCGGTACGCCGCCTGCATCCTCTACACCGACGGCAGGGAGGAGTTCCTGGGAACGCGGCCTCCCATCGACACCGCCCCGAGGCCGGACGACCGGTTCCACACGGTGGTGGAAGGCGACCGGGTGGACCTGCTCGCCCACCGTTACCTGGGACGGGCCGACCTTTGGTGGGTCATCTGCGACTACAACGACATCTTCTTCCCCCTGGAGCTCGAGCCCGGGACGGTGCTGCGCATCCCTTCCACGGACCACGTTTACATGCGCCTCCTGGCGTAGGGCGCGACCCTTGGCGACCGCATTCCTCGACCGGGCTTAGCGTCCTCACCATCCACCCGTCCCGACACCTTCGTCCGTGCGCCGGTAAGTATCCGGTGGGTGCCGCCTGACGGCGGCTCGACCGGAGTACGGCGCATGGATCTCGATACCTTCAAACCGACGTTCCTGATCCAGATCGAAGGGCGGACCCTGTCCGCGGACATCACGCAGGAGATCACCTCGTTCGTCTTCGAGGACAACGAGGAGGAGCTGGACGTGCTGGAGCTGTCCGTCACGGACCGCAACCTCCAGTTCGTGGACGATCCGCTCTTCCAGGAAGGCAATGAGATCGTGGCCCGCTTCGGGTACGTGGGCGACCTCTCGCCGCGCAAGAAGGCGGTCATCAAGGACATCGATTACGACTTTCCCGAGAACGGCGATCCCACGATCCGCATCAAGGCCTACGACAAGGGCTTCAAGCTGGCCGGCAAGGAGAACCAGAAGGTCTGGAAGAAGCCGCCGCCCGGCATCCTCTACTCCGAGATCGCCGAGGAGATCGCCGCCGCCAACGGGCTCACCCCGGTGGTGACCCCCACCAAGGGACGCCACCTGCGGGTCGTGCAGAGCAACGTCTCGGACGCCCAGTTCCTCAAGGAGCTCGCGGCCAAGGCCCGCGACCGGGACGGCGACGGGGTCACCGGCTACGTCTTCTACATCCAAGACGACGAGCTGCACTTCCACCCGCGGGAGCTCGAGCAGAAACCGGCGGTGGTCCTGGAGTACTTCACCGACCGGAAGGGGGTCCTGCGCTCTTTCCGGCCCTCCACCCAATCCCAGGGCGCCAAGGGGCCCGGTGTCGAGACCAAGGCCGTGGGCGTCGACCCGCGCAAGAAGGAACCGGTCGAGCACAGGGCGAGCAACGAGACCACGCCGGAGCGCACCTCGCTGGGCAGGCGCACCTACCTGGTGGACGGCAACACCGGAGAGGCCCGCTACAAGGAGCAGGAGTCGGGGCAGATCGTCCCGAGCTTCGAACGGTCCGAAGGCTTCCACGAGGAGCCGCGGCAGGAACCGGCCCAGGACCTCGCCGAGGGCAGGTTCAAGGAGGCCGAGCTCCGCCAGGTGGAGGCCGTTGCGGTCACCATCGGCATCCCCACGCTGCGGGCCAAGCAGAACGTGGAGGTCAAGGGCGTCGGGCGGAAGTTCTCCGGCGTCTACTACTGCCATTCCGTCCGCCACGTGATCGGCGAAGGCGGATACCACTGCGAACTCCGGCTCAAGAAGAACGCCCTGGGCAAGGGGGCGGGCGAGAAGTCCGACGAGGCCAAGGGCAGGCGGAACGACCAGGAAGCGCCGCCCGCACCGGCCGAGGAACCGCCCGCGATGGTGACCATCGACGCCGACACCGGCGAACGGCGCTGACCACAGGAGGTGACGGACCATGGGAGACCTGACCCGGAACTTTTCCCGATCCGAGTTCGCGTGCCCGTGCTGCGGCCGGGCGGACGTCGACATGCGCCTGGTGGAAGCGCTCCAGGAGCTGCGTGACCTGGCCGGCGTGCCGGTCCGCGTCAACAGCGGCTTTCGTTGCGCGAAGCACAACCGGGAGGTCGGCGGGGCGCGCAGGAGCCGGCACCTGCTCGGCGAGGCCGCGGACATCGTGGTGAAAGGACTCACGCCCGAGCGGATGTACCGGCTGGCCGAGCAGGTGGAGGCCTTCAGGAACGGCGGGATCGGCCTCTACCCGCAGCAGGGGTTCATCCACGTGGACGTGCGGGGCGGCCGGGCCCGCTGGGCGCGTCTCGACGGAAAGTACGTGGCCCTGGACAAATCCGCAGGACAGCGGATTTGGACGGCCGCAGGCCGCCCCGAAGAGGTGCGAGCCACGGACGGCAAGCATCAAAAGGCGCTGCAGAGTGAAGGAGGAAACGACCATGCAACAGCTTGAGCGGATCGTGATCTTCGTGCTGGAGAACAAGGAGCTCTTCGCCACGCTTCTCGTGACCCTGCTCACCATCGTGAAGCTGACCTCGTGGGGGCGCGCCAAGGCGAAGGCCCTGGACGCGGTCATCGGGGTCATCGAGCGACTGGGCGCCAAGGAGGTCAAGGGCGCCGTGGCCGCCCGGGAGGCCGGACTGTCCGCCGCGGCCAGGGACGCCATCCGGCACGCGGTGTCCAAGGCCGACCCGAAGAAGACGCCCGACGGGCTCGCCACGCGGGTGGTGCGCGAGGTCCTGCGCGGCGTGTTGCCCAGGAAGTGATCCGAAGGCGCGCCCATGATCGAAACCCAGGACCGACAGCACGAGGAGCGCTACAAGAACCGCTGGTACGGGAAGTACCGGGCGTTCGTGCGCGACAACAACGACCCGGAACGGCTCGGCCGGTGCAGGCTGGAGATCCCGGCCGTGCTCGGCACCGGCCGGGAGAACTGGTCCGAGTGGGCCTGGCCCTGCTTTCCCTACGGCGGCAACGAGG
>DQUX01000056.1 GCA_015662065.1 Anaerolineales bacterium
ACACTCCAGAAGAAGGAGCTGCTCGCGCCCGTGTTGCCGCCCGGCCACTCGTTTTCAGAACGATGCACGGCCCCTTCCATAGAAACACGGCCTTTCAATAGGCAATTGGTATTAGGGGCTGCCGTCTAGGGGAGGTCGAAGGCGATAGGGAAAGGATACCGGGCTGCGATCGCATCCGTCGCTCTTGTGGCGGTCCTGGTGGGTCTGGCCTACGCCGGATTCGGGGCGACCAAGACCGCATCGGTGCTCCTCTCCGGCCTGACCCTGGCAGCGCTCTATTTCCTCCTGGCGGCGGGGCTCTCCCTCATCTTTGGACTGATGGACGTGCTGAACTTCGCCCACGGGCCCCTCTTTATGATCGGTGCTTATGTGGGTTACACTGTCTTCGGCAACCCCCGCGTTTTGCTGAACACGTTGCCCCTTTTCCCGGCGCTGCTCGCCGGAGCGACGGTGGGAGCCGTTGTGGGGAGGCCGCTGCGGGCCTGAGAGCGGGCCGTCCGGCGACGAGCGACCGCCGGGGGAACCAGCGGAGGCGACCGAGAGGGGTTGCGGGCAATCCTGACCTGGTTCACCTGGAGGGGTCCCTGCTGGGTCTCTCGGTGGACCTGCGCTTCCTGCTGGCGCTGATCAGCGGGGCTGTGGTCGGTGCGCTGTTGGGAGCGCTGATCGAGCAGACGTTGATCCGCCCCTTCTACGGGCGGCCCATCACTCAGATCGTGCTGACGCTGGGGCTGATGTTCGTCGGGACCGAACTGGTGAAGGCGGTGTGGGGCCGGGAGGGGCATCCACCGATGGCGGTGCCCGGCCTCTTCGCCGAGAGTTGTCGCTCGGAGAGCCTTGCTGCCTGGTTGACGGAGCATTGTTCCTCGATCGATGTGCTCGGCCGGGCGTTCCCCACCTACCGGCTGTTCATCATCTTCGTCGGCGGGGTGATCCTGGTGGGGGTCGGGTTGCTGCTGCGCTACTCCCGCCTGGGGATGATCATCCGCGCCGGGGTGCAGGAGAGCGAGATGGTGGAAGCGCTGGGGATCAACGTCCGTCGGGTCTTCACCTTCGTCTTTGGGCTGGGCTCGGCGCTGGCGGCGCTGGGGGGCGTGGTGGCCGCCCCCTTCGTGGGAGTCTACCCGGAGATGGGCGGAATCTTCCAGTTGCAGGCTTTCATCGCCGTCGTCATCGGTGGGATGGGGAGTTACGCCGGGACGGCCGTCGGTGCGCTTCTCCTGGGACTGGCCCGCGCCTTCGGCGACGTCCTCGTCACCAGCGGCATCCCTATCCCCTGGGCCGAGCAGGCTATGAGGGCTTCCCCAGCGGTCGCCCGCGCTTCCACCGTGCTAATCATGGCCATCGTCCTGCTGGTCCGACCGGCAGGGATCTTTGGTCGAAAGGAGTAGTCCGATGGGAAGGACAGGACTTCCCCTCTGGCTCCGTCGCCGGTGGCCCGGCCTGGTCGTCCTGGTGGTTCTCATTCTCTTCCCCTTCGTCGCCGGGTTGACGATGGGGGACCCGACCGGGGTCCCGACGGAGGTGCAGGGATTGGGGAGGGTGCTGGCGCTGACCGAGACGGGGCGGGCGAAGTTTTGGCAGGGGATGATCATCCAAGTGCTGATCCTGGCCATCTTCGCGATGAGTTACGACCTCCTGCTGGGGTACACCGGCATCATCTCCTTCGGCCACGCGATGTTCTACGGCGTGGGGGGTACGTCGTCGGCATCCTCCTGAAGCACTTTGGGTGGCCCATCTGGGCAGCGGTGGGGGCCGTGGTGCTGGTGGCTGCCGTCCAGAGCCTGGTCACCGGCGTGCTCTCCCTGCGGGTCAAGGGAATCTACCTGGCGATGGTGACCCTGGCCTTTGCCGAGTTCTTCTTCATCCTTTCCGAAGCGACCGACTTCCGGCAGTACACCGGGGCCGACGACGGCCTGCACGGGCTCTACCTCCCGCCGGCGATCAGCCCGACCGATTACCGGACTTGCTTCTATTTTCTGGTGGTGGCCTTCTTTGTGTTGATGTACCTGGCGGCGCGGCGGCTGGTGGACTCCCCCACCGGGCGGGTGATGGTGGCGATCCGGGAGAACGAGCAGCGGGCCGCGACGCTGGGGTACAACACCTTTACGTACAAATTGATCGGTCTGGTGGCCTCGGGGCTGCTGGCCGCGCTGGCTGGCTGCCTTCACGCCACCTTCAACCTGGGGGTGACCCCCTCCGTGCTGAGCGTGGGCACCACCATCGATGTACTGGCGATGACCATCGTCGGCGGCGCGGGCACGCTGACCGGTTCCGTGCTGGGCGCAGCGATCGTCCACCTCCTGGGCTATTGGCTCAACCGGGTCTTCGGCCCGGCATGGAC
>DQUX01000162.1 GCA_015662065.1 Anaerolineales bacterium
GCGTTCGTCGGCCGGGTGATCCCCGCGCCGGACAGCGCGCCGAGCCCGGCCGGGGGCGGGGGCCGCCAGATCCTCCTCTTCGTCTCCCCTGAGAGCCGTCTCCTGATGCTGGCCTGGTTCGCCGAGAACCTCCTGCCGCCGCTGGTGGAGGCGGGGCTGGTGGCGCTGGTCCTCTCCGTCCTCCTGGCCTGGCTGGTGGCCCGCTCGGTGTCCAGGCCGCTGGAACGGGTAGCGACGGCGGCGGGGGCCATCGCCCAGGGAGACCTGACCCGGCGTGCCCCTGTCTCCGGCCCCAAAGAGGTCCAGGATCTGGCCCGGGCCTTCAACCGGATGGCCGCCCGGGTGGCCGCCACCCAGCAGGCCCAGCGGGACCTGGTCGCCAACGTCTCTCACGAGCTGAAGACCCCGCTGACCTCCGTCCAGGGCTTCTCCCAGGCCATCCTGGACGGCACGGCGGCCGACCCGGCGGCGGTGGAGCGGGCCGCCCGCGTCATCCACGACGAGGCGGAGCGAATGCGCCGGATGGTGGACGGGCTCCTCAGCCTGGCCCGTTTCGACGCCGGTCAGGTACAGATGGCCCAGGAGCCGGTGGACCTGGGGCTGCTTCTGGCCCGATGCCTGGAGCGACTGGGCCCCCAGGCGGAGGCGGCCGGCGATGAGCTCTCGCTCTCGGCCCCGGAGGGGCTGGTCGTCACCGGCGACCACGACTGGCTCACCCAGGTCTTCGTCAACCTGCTGGACAACGGGATCCGCCACACCCAGAACGGGCGGGTGGAGGTGGCGGCCCGGCGGGTGGGGGACACCATCGAGGTGACGGTGACCGACACCGGGGAGGGTATCCCCGCCGAGGACCTGAGTCGCATCTTCGAGCGGTTCTATCAGGCCGACAGGTCCCGCCGCCGTAAGGGGGGGGTGGGCCTGGGGCTGTCCATCGCCCGCGAGGTGGTGCAGCTCCACGGCGGCGAGATCACAGCGGCGAGCGTGGTGGGGCTGGGCAGCCGCTTCACCGTCCGACTGCCGGTCCGCGAGGGAGGCCGCGAGAGGACCCAGGTACGACGGCGAGGCAGGTAGCCTCAGGAGGCAGACGTGGCAGAGAAGGAGCGCAGGGTCGGCCGGTATGTGATCAAAGAGCACACCGCCCGGCGGCTGGTGGCGGAGGCGTCGGGAAGGCCCCTGGTCGCGCTGGGGGTCCTGTGGGGGGCCTTTCTCCTCGTGGCGGCCCTGGTCGGGCCCTGGCGAGGCGGGGCCCGGCTCCCGGTCACGGTGACCGCGGCCGCGGTCGTTGCGGCGGTCAGTCTCCTGATCGCCTCCCTCGTCCCCCGGCAGGAGCGGTTCACGGTGGACGTGGAGACGGGGGAGGGGCGGGCCGAGCGCGTCTATCTGCTCCTCCGCAAGGCGTGGGAGGTCCGGGTGCCGCTGACGATGGTGAAGGAGGTCCGTTGCCGCCGGCGCCTCTGGCGGGATGCGCCGGGTGTGGAGGCGACCCGATGGGTGGTGGAGCTGGTAGGAAAGGAAGGGGAGACCTGGCGGCTGGCCGAGGGGGCGGAGGAATTACCGATGCGGAAGCTGGCCCGGCTGGTGGCCGAGGTGGCCGGGCGCTCCCTCGTCGGGGCAGAGGGGTGAGGGGAGGAGGGTGGGGCGGAGGAAAACCAAGGAGCAGCCGGGCGGCCTCCAGAGGCCGACGGGCTGCTCTCCCTGAACCCCTGTATGAGCGACAGGCTACCGCCGAGCCCCTCTCCCCTCGGCCATCGTGCGCTTGAACCGGTAGACGATACGCCCCCGGCTCAGGTCGTAGGGGGAGAGCTCCACCCGCACCCGATCCCCCAGCAGGATGCGGATGTAGTACTTGCGCATACGACCAGAAAGATAGGCCAGCACCTCGTGGCCGGTGTCGAGCTGCACCCGGAACTGCGTCCCCGGCAGTGCCTCAATCACCGTCCCCTCGACCTCGATCTTGCCCTCTTTCTTGCCCATGCAATCTGCCCCTTTCCTGTCGCCTGTCCATCCCTCGCGGTAGCGTGTCTTCCCCTCCCAGGGGCTTACGCCTCCTCGGGGGATTCTACCTCCACGGCAGAGGCCGCCCCTTCATCTTCATCCTCCCCGAGCGGTCCCGTCTCCTCGCCCAGGTCGGCCTCCGGGGCCGGGGGTTCCTCACCAGCGGCTTCCCCGGCCAACGTCGCCTCCGCGACAGGTGGTTCCGCTTCCGGCGTCTCCTCGGCCTCCGCTTCCTGGGCCTCGCGGGCGGCCTTCTCCGCGGCCCATTGCTCCCACTCCTCCTGCCTCACCCGCCGGGCACTCAGCCCGATCCGACGTCGGGACGGGTCAACGCGCAGAATCTTCACCAGCACCTCGTCCCCTGGCTGCAGGACCTCCTGAGGGCTGACACTGGGAGCGCCGATCAACTCGCTCACGTGCAGCAGCCCCTCCACCCCCGGCTCCAGTTCGACAAAGGCCCCGATATCCACCACCCGGGTGACCCGTCCCTCGACCAACTGGTTGGCCTTGTATTTGCTCCCCACCTGCTCCCACGGGTCCTCTTGGGTCTGCTTCATGCTCAGCCCGATTCGCTCCCTGGATCGATCCACCTCCAGGACCCGGACCTCTACCTCGTCCCCCACCTGGGCCACGTCGTGGGGGTCTTCCACGCGCCGCCAGGAGAGTTCAGACACGTGGACCAGCCCATCCACCCCCCCCAGGTCGACAAAGATGCCGAAGTCGGTGATGCTGGAGACCACGCCCCGGCGGATCTGCCCCTCCTCCAGCTCCTCCAGCATTCGTTGTTTCCGCATCCGCCGCCAGGCCCGATAGGCCAGGCGGTGGGAGAAGATCAACCGCCGCCGCTGCCGATCCACCTCGATGGCGCGCAGCCCGACGGTCTGGCCGACCATCGCGGCCAGCCGCTCCCGGCGCTCCGGGTCTCTCAGGCCCCGGGGGAGCCCGACGATGTGGGACATAGGAATAAATCCTCGAATACGACCGAACCGGACGGTCAGCCCACCCCGGTTATAGCCTGTGATCTCGGTCTCGTAGATCTCGCCGCTCTTGAGCAGTTGCTCCGCCTTAAGCCAGTCCTCCTCCATTCGAGCCTGGTAGATGGAGACCTCCACGTAGGCCTCGGTATCCCGGATGTTGAGGATCATCACCGGGACCTCGTCGCCGGCCTGGACCTCCCCCATCTGGGCCCGTTCCATCTGCCGCAGGTCCCGATAGGGGGCGAACCCCTCCCGCTTAAGCCCCAGGTCGATCAGCGCACCCTCGTCGGTGATCTCGATGACCCGGCCCATACGGATGTCGCCGCGCCGGGCGACGTACCCCTCCTGCTCTTCCAGGAGGCTTTCCATATCATCCATGGGGGGCTCCGGTTGGGGCTGGGATGGGGGTTGAGGTTCAGTTTCGGGATAAGATTCCGGGTGCATAATGTCTCTCCTCGATCAGATACCCGCCCCGCAAAAAAGGGCCCGGCCCTCGCCGACGCTTCTTCCCACCGCGCAGACGATGCCGGGTTCAAACGGTGATCCAGCACCGGTTCGTTTCGTGAACGTGTCGCGCTGCGCCTCCTCAGAAAGTCGGCACCGACAGCAGGGACGGTTCAACCCACCGTGCTACGCGGGGCGTGTATCTCCAAATGTTATTGTTATTCTATCATGTCGCTGGGGAAAGTCAAATGCTTGACACCCCCCACTACCGTGGTACAATCCCACGGCGTCACGAAACTCTCAACCGGCAAAGGAGCGAGCCATTGAGCGAGCCATACTACGATGTCATCCGCCCTCACGGTGGTGTGCTGACAGACCGGGTCCTGCGCGGCGAGGTGCGGGAGGCGGTCCGTGAGCGGGCCGAGCACATGGTCAGGGTCCCGTTGGGCCGGATGGGCCTTTCCGACCTGGAGCTCCTGGCCACCGGCGCCTTCAGTCCCCTCACGGGGTTTATGCTGAAGGCGGACTACGACCGCTGCGTCGAGGAGATGCGGTTGGCCAACGGGCTGGTCTGGTCCATCCCCGTCACTCTCGCCGTGGAGAAGGACCTGGCCGACCACATCCGGGAGGGGCAGGAGGTGGCTCTATGCGAGGGAGAGCGGGTCCTGGCGGTGATGGAGGTGGCGGAGAAGTACCCCTATGACCAGCAGGTCAAGGAGCGAGAGGCCCGCGAGGTCTATCGGACCATCGGGGAGGACCATCCCGGCGTAGCGCGGCTCTACCGGCAGGGCGACGTCCTCCTGGGGGGCGATATCTGGCTGGTGGACTGGCCCAGCGCGTGCAAGACCGAGTTCCCTGAACTCCGCCACACCCCGGCCCAGACCCGGCGGATGTTCGCCCGGCGGGGCTGGCGGTCGGTCGTGGGCTTCCAGACCCGCAACCCCATCCATCGCGCCCATGAGTATATCCAGAAGACGGCGCTGGAGATCGTGGACGGTCTCTTCCTCCACCCGCTGGTCGGCGAGACCAAAAAGGACGACATCCCCGCCGAGGTACGCATCGCCTCCTACCAGGCCATCCTGCGGGATTATTACCCCGCCGAGCGGGTGATCCTGGGGGTGTTTCCCGCCGCCATGCGGTACGCCGGCCCCCGAGAGGCCATCTTCCACGCCATCGCCCGAAAGAACTACGGCTGCACCCACTTCATCGTAGGGCGGGATCACGCCGGCGTGGGCAAGTTCTACGGCACCTACGACGCGCAGAACATCTTCGACGAGTTCCCCGCGGAGGATATCGGCATCGTCCCCCTCCGGTTCGAGCACGCTTTCTACTGCAAGAAGTGCGGCGGGGTCGTCTCCGCCAAGACCTGCCCCCACGGGCCGGAGGACCGGGTCTTCCTGAGCGGCACCCAGGTGCGGGAGATGCTGGAGCGGGGAGAGATGCTGCCCGAGGAGTTCACCCGGCCCGAGGTAGCGCGGGTGCTGCTGGAGGGGATGAAGCGGCGGAATGATGGGTGATGCGTATTGCGTGACGGAATACGCAACACGCAATACGTTTACCTGCCGCCAAGGAGCGGACTATGCTGAGACTGTTCAAACGCCACAAACCCCGCCGGGTCCTGGTGGTGGGCCTGGACTGCGCCCCACCGGCAGTATTGTTCCACACTGGCGCCGAAAACCCCCTGGGGCTGAAGGACCAACTGCCCAACCTGAGCCGACTGGTCAACGAGGGGACCTACGGGCGGCTCTCCAGTTCCATCCCCTGCATCACCGTCCCGGCGTGGACCTCGATGTTTGCCGGCAAGGACCCCGGCGTGTTGGGCTTCTACGGCTTCCGCAACCGGGCCGACCACTCCTACGACCGGATGTTCATCGCCACCGCCAACGCCATCCACGAGAAGCGGGTCTGGGAGATCCTGACCGAGGCGGATCGGACCTCCGTTGTCGTCGGTGTGCCCCAGACCTATCCCATCAAGCCCCTGAGGGGGTGCCTGATCAGCAGCTTCCTCACCCCCAGCACCGACCGGCAATACACGCACCCCCACGAACTCCGGTACGAGATCGACCGGGTGCTGGAGGGCCGTCCCTACGACGTGGACGTGGGCCAGTTCCGCACCGAGGATAAAGACCACCTCCTGCGCCAGATCCAGGAGATGACCGAGAAGCGGTTCGCCGTCATCAAGTATCTCCTTCGGGAGAAGCCGTGGGACTTCTTCGCCTTCGTGGAGATCGGCCTGGACCGCATCCACCACGGGATGTGGAAGTTCTGGGACGGCACTCATCCCAAGTACGAGCCGGGCAATCCCTACGAAAACGCCATTCCCGATTACTATCGCTATCTGGACCGGGAACTGGGGGAGATCCTGGGGATGCTGGACGACGACACGGTGGTGTTGGTCGTCTCCGACCACGGCGCAAAGGCGATGGAGGGGGGCTTTGCCGTCAACGAGTGGCTCCGCCGGGAGGGGCTGCTGGTGCTGAAGGAGGACCCGCCCTACGAGGGACTAGTCCCCTTCGAGAAGGTAGAGGTGGATTGGGAACGGACCACCGCCTGGGGGGCCGGCGGCTACTACGCCCGCATCTTCCTGAACGTGGAGGGGCGGGAGCCGATGGGGAAGATCCCCGCCCGCGACTACGAGAAGGTGCGGGACCGGATCAAGGGGATGATCGAGGCCCTGCCCGACCACGAGGGCAAGCCGATGGGCTCGGTGGTCTTCAAACCGGAGGAGCTGTACCGGGAGGTGCGCAACGTCCCCCCCGATCTGATGGTCTACTTCGGCAACCTGCGCTGGCGGTCGGTGGGCTCCTTCGGCCTGCCGGAGATCTACACCTTCGAGAACGACACCGGCCCCGACGACGCCAACCACGATCAGGACGGCGTCTTCGTCCTCTGGGACCCGCGCCGGGATCACGGCGGGCAGTACGTGGAGGGATTGCAGTTAATGGATGTGGCCCCCACGGTGCTGGACCTGATGGGGGTGCGGGTGCCGCCGGATATGCAGGGGAAGGTCATTCGCCCGTGAGGTCGCAGGGGGGGCCTGGGACCTGTCTCCACATCGTTCTATGCCGACAAGAGGCGCGTTCCCGCGGGGCCGGTCTGTTCTCTATGAGCGCTAGACCTGCCGCACGCCGCACTCCGGACAGAACTTCGCCCTGACCGGGATCTTCTTCCCGCATTCGGCGCAGAACTTCTCGGCGGTCAGCGGAGCGCCGCACTCGGCGCAGAACTTCCCGCCGCTCACCGGCGCGCCGCACTTGGGGCATACTGCCCGGATGACCTCATCGAACGCCTCGGCGGTGACCTCTTCACTCTTGGCGGCGTGGGCGACCTCCCGCGCTCCCTCAATGGCCGCCTCGGCCTGCATGGCCGACATCTCCACCGCCACGTCGGGCGCGCACTCCTTGCAGAGGCCCCGTGTCTGGTTCCAGCACCGTTCCACACAAACCCACTGGGTGCAGCGTGGGCATTGCCGGAAGTGAGGCTTGACCCGCTCCACCGCCTCGGCGAAGGCCGCATCGTGCGCCCGCTCCCAGGCCGCCGAGTGAACCCGGTCGCCCACCTCGGTCACCGTGCCGAGTAGCCCCCCCAACAGGCCACTGGCGGTATCCAGCACCTCCGTCGCTATGCCGGTCACAGAGGGCTTGAACGGGGTGCGGTAGCCGGTCCCGCAGCGATCGCAGTAGAACTCGAATTGGAAGCCTCGATCGGTGCTCTCGTCGTTGTAGTTGTGCACGAACTGAATCATCTCCATCCTTCTTGCCCTCCCTCACGAAGCAAAGAGAGACAACCCTCCGGCGGTCATCGCCATCCGTGTTTCACCTCTCCAGACCCGGTTGATTATAGCCCTCACTGAAGATGTGTCAACTGTGTCCCGCCTTCGTAGAGTGACCACCTGGTACCTCATCAACGAGAATTCGATATGCTGGGCCCTTTCCGCCCTGCGACCGGAAGTCCCAGGCCACCGTTGCCAAGTCGGCCTTCGCCGACTTGGTGGCCGTCGAAGGGCGCTGTTCTGAGCTTGTCGAAGGGTGGCTTTGCCGTCCGTAGCCCGCGGTTTCAACCGCCGGGCCGGGACTTTCGGCTTGCCCGTTGTCGCCGATCGTTCAAAGCCCACCCGGTGCCCTGAGCGGAGGCGGCGAAGCCGCCGCAGTCGAAGGGCATCCGGCGCATTGTCCATACCGGCGGCAGGTGGCCTTCGACTTCGTCCTTCGACTCCGTTCGCTTCGCTCACTCCGCTCAGGCCGCTCTGTCTGGCGCGAAAGCCAAGATCAGTCTTGTGAGATAGCGCTAGCACGTTCCCTTCAACCCGGCGATATGAGGTGTGGCCTTTCCCCACGGCCGCCCCATATGGGCAGGGTCAGCAGCGTCAGCCCCGCCAGAGCCAGGGCCAGGTCTGCCACCTGCACACCGGCCAGCCCCGCCAGCCAGGGCGTCACGTCCTCCCGCAGGAACCCCAGCCCCAGGTCGCCCCCGGCGTAGAGGAGAAGCCACAGGGGGAAGGGCCGGTCCCACCGGCCGAGGAGCAGGCCCGCCAGGGTCACCATGCCCCATACCGCCCCCAGCGCCGGCACCGCCACGCGAGGCGCGCGCAGCCCGTAGAGGTCGGGTAGTTCGGCGCTCAGGGCCCAGAGGAGCCCCTGGTCGGGCCGGACCGGCAGCCCGCAGCCGCAGCCAGCCCCCAGGCAGCCCAGCCAGGCGGAGATGACCACCAGGGCCGCGCCGGGAGCCAACGTGTCCAGCAGGGGGCGGGGACCGACCCGCCGCGCCCGGCAGAGAACCAGGACGCCCACGATCCCCCCGACGACCGCGCCGGGGGCCGAAAGCCCTCCCCTCCAGACCATCGGGACCTCTCCCATATGGTCGTGGAAGTAGGGCCAGTGGGCCGCCGCATAGACGACCCGCCCGATCAGCAGCCCTCCCGCAGCCCCTGCCAGCGCGCCGTCCACCACCGCCAGCGCCGTCAACCCCCGCCGACGGCCAAGCAGGACAGCCAGGGCCGTCCCCATCGAGAGGCCCAGGGCCAGCAGGCTGGGGTAGCCGGGCAGAGGGAGATCCGCAAGAAAGCCAAACACGTCGTCAGTATAGCACATCCGTCACCCACGACAAAAGCCGCCCAGGCCACCCTCCCAGAGGAGGATGCCCCAGACGGCCTGTCGTCGGGTCGATTGGGCCGGCTTGCGCTTACTTGATCTCGACCGTAGCGCCAGCGCCCTCTATCTCCGAGCGGGCGTTCTCGGCCATGTCCTTAGGCACCGCCTCGAGCACGGTGGTCGGCGCGCTCTCCACCAGCTCCTTGGCCTCCTTCAGGCCCAGGTTGGTCAGCTTACGGACAACCTTGATGACCTCGATCTTCTTTTCGCCGATCTCCTTGAGGACGACGTCGAACTCGGTCTTTTCCTCCTCGGGCTCGGCGGCAGCGGCGGCCATCGGCATCGCGGCCATCGCCACCGGGGCAGCGGCGCTGACGCCCAGTTTCTCCTCCAGCATCTTGACCAGCTCAGACGCCTCCAAAAGCGAGAGCGCGCTGATCTCCTCAACCAGTTTCTCCAGGTCTGCCATTTTCCTTCCTTACCTCCTGAGAATCTCCACAAGATGTCCAGGCGGTCACGCCGCCTGGGGCGCGGGGCTCTGGCCCTCCAGTTTCTCCACGTAGGCCTGCAGCACGTTCATCACCTCCCGGATGCCGCTGGCGACGACGCTGGCCACCTGAGATGCTGACCCATTGATGGTGCCCAGCACCTGGGCCAGCAGCACCTCCCTCGGCGGCAGAGCGCCCAGCGCCTTGACCTGTTCCGCCGATACCACCGTGGTCCCCAGCAATCCGCCCTTGAGGGAGAATACTTCCATCTCCTTGGCGAAATCACTGAGCACCTTAGCGGTGGGAGGCACCTCACCGTGGCAGAAGGCGACCGCCGTGGGCCCCTCCAGCCACTCCTGGGGCATCTCCAGTCCCGTCTGGCCCAGGGCTAACTTGAGCAGCCGGTTCTTAACCACCAGGAAGGTGACCTCGCTGCCGTGCAGCGCTCGGCGGAGCCGTTCCATATCCGCCACCCGCAGCCCCCGGTAGTTGGCCAGGAGCACCCCCTGGCTGATCTGCAACTCCTCCACGTACTGTCGGACCAGTTCCTCTTTACGCTCCCTTGAGATAGCCAACCGGTCTCACCTCCTCTCTACAAAAATCCCTGCGCCTACCGACGCAGGGACATACTTCTGGAAGAAGTCTCCCCCGCCTCGGCAGGCTCTCTTTAAGCGCGTCAGCGCACCTGCTGTCTTCGGCCGGGCCGGTCTTCGATTGTCCGGGGGACGATTAGAGGCCCACCTCCATCGCCTGAGCGGCGATCGGGTCCACCCTGATGCCAGGCCCCATCGAGGCTGCCAGGGTGATCTTGCGGATGTAGGTGCCCTTGGCGGCGGGCGGTCGCGCCTTCTTCACTGCCTCCATCACCGCCGCCATGTTCTCCAACAACTTCTCGGTGGGAAAACCGATCCTGCCGATGGGGATGTGGAGGTTGGCGGTCTTATCCACCCGATACTCCACACGGCCGGCCTTCGCCTCTTCGATCACCCGGGGCAGGTCGTCCTCCGGCACCACTGTCCCCGTCTTGGGGTTGGGCATCAACCCTCGGGGGCCCAGGATGCGGCCCAGACGACCGACCTTGCCCATCATCTCGGGCACGGCGATGGCCACATCGAAATCGGTCCATCCCTGCTGGATCTTCTTGATCCCCTCGTCGTCGGAGATGACGTAGTCGGCCCCCGCTTCCTCGGCGATGCGGCACGCATCGCCGGCGGCGAAGACCGCCACGCGCACCGTCTTACCCAGCCCGTGGGGTAGTCGGACCACGCCGCGCACCTGTTGGTCGGCGTGGCGGGGGTCCACCCCCAGGCGAATGTGCAGGTCCAGCGAGGCATCAAACCCGGCGTAAGAGGTCTCCTTCGCCAGGTGGATCGCCTCCTCCGGATCATAGAGCCGCAGGCGGTCTATCTTCTGTGCGGCTTCCCGGTACTTCTTTCCTCGCTTCGGCATTCTTCCTCCCTGTGGTTCCGGCGGGCTATGCCCTCCCACCAGGATCGATCAGTCCACGATCTCAATCCCCATACTCCGCGCCGTGCCCTCCACCTGGCGCATGGCCCCCTCCAGGTCCACGGCGTTGAGGTCCTTCATCTTCGTCTTGGCGATCTCCCGCAGTTGCTCCTGCGTGATCTGCCCCACCTTATCCCGGTTGGGCTCGGCGGATCCCCGCTCCACCCCCGCCGCCTTGCGCAGCAGGTCCGGCGTGGGCGGGGTCTTGAGGATGAACTTGAACGAGCCATCGTGATAGATGGTCACCTCCGCCGGTATGATGTTTCCCACCATAGCGGCGGTGCGGGCGTTATACTCCTTGCAGAACTGCATCAGGTTGATGCCGTGCTGCGCCAGCGCTGGCCCCACCGGGGGTGCCGGGTTTGCCTTGCCCGCCTCGATCTGCAGCTTGACGACCGCTTTGACCTTCTTCATAACCCATCCCTGCAAAATTTGTTATTCATCATTCGTTTATCAATTCGCTACCTACACCTTTTCAACCTGCAGGAAATCCAGCTCCACCGGCGTATCCCGTCCGAAGAAGGAGACCAGCACGCGGACTTTCGTCCGCTCCATATCGATCTCATCCACCACGCCGATGAACTCGTTAAACGGCCCATCGATGATGCGCACCTTCTGCCCTTGCTTGAAGGTGACCTTGACGCGGGGGGCCTCGGCCTCCATGCGCTTCATGATAGCCTGCACCTCTTCGGGGCGCAGCGGCGTGGGGCGGTTGCCCATCCCCACGAAGCCGGTCACCCCCGGGGTGTTGCGGACGACGTACCAGGAGTCGTCGCCCATAATCATCTGCACCAGGATATAGCCCGGGAAGACCCGACGTTCGACGGTGCGCCGCTTGCCGTCCTTTACCTCGATCTCCTCCTCTGTGGGAACCACCACCTGGAAGATCTTGTCCTGCATCTGCATAGTCTCGATGCGCTGCTCCAGGTTGCGCTTGACCTTGTTCTCGTAGCCGGAGTAGCAGTGGATGACGTACCACGCCCGTTCGTCGGTGGGTTCCGGGGAGGGCTCAGGCTCCTGAGCCTTCGGCTCCGGATCGGGGGAGGGCTCCGCAGGGGCGACCGCCTCCGTCTCGGGGAGGGATGACGCCTCGACCATCGGGGTCTCATCTTCCTGGGGCGCTTCGCCTGTGCTTTCTGCAGCCTGCTCCAGAATCTCCTCTTCCATCACGCGCTCGATCACTCTCCTCGCCTGCCCGACACCACGCCGACAACGACCGAGATGACCAGCACGACGACGGACAGCCCGATACGCCACGGGTCGCTCTTCAGGACCCCGCTGAGCCACCAGGAGAAGAGCACGTCCATCAGCCAGAGGAAGATCGCCATCCCCACGGTGACCGTCAGGACGATCTGGGTCAGCCGCATAGTCTCCTGACGGGTGGGCCAGTGGACCTTCCGCAGCTCGGTCCGGGTGTCTCGGAGATAACGGATAATCGCGTTTTCTTTCTTCGCCTTCGCTCTTGCCACCGACCATTCTCCCCAGTTCCCCCGCGTGCGGGGGCCTGACGTTTCAAGACACCGCCCCCTCACTCGGCGGTGTCTTGCCAGGCAGGCCAGGCAGGACTCGAACCCGCAACCTACGGTTTTGGAGACCGTTGCTCTACCAAATTGAGCTACTGGCCTGCGTAATCGCCGGGCAAGCTCAGACGCTACTTCGTCTCCCGGTGCAGCGTATGCTTGCGGCAGCGAGGGCAGTACTTCCTGAGTTCAAGACGGGAAGGATCGTTGCGCCGATTCTTCTCCGTCGTGTAGTTATGTTCCCTACACTCCGTGCACGCCAACGTGATTATCAAC
>DQUX01000284.1 GCA_015662065.1 Anaerolineales bacterium
CCCCGCCCCCCCCGCTCCACCCACCTCCGCAGGAGAAAGAGGGCCGGGGGGAGCAGCCCCACGGCGAAATGCTCCGCCAGGTCCCCCCGGGCGTGGGGATCGATGAAGAGGACGTAGGGAGCGAAGAGAAAGGCCGCCGCCCCCACCACCCCCGGCCCCGGCCCGAAGAGGTCCCGCACCAGGAGATAAGTCCCCATCCCACCCAGGATCAACCCCAGGATGAACACCCCTTTCACACCGGCGACGATCCCGACGCCGGGAAGGAGGGCCAAGAGGGCGGCGAGGTGGTAGGTCAGAGGGGCATAATAATTGAAGATCGGATAGCCGTAGCCGTAATAGAAATCGGGGGCCCATCGGGGATAGAACACCCCGCCCCGCCAGCAGGCCAAAACCTCCGCTGCCCGGAAAACGTGGAGCTCGGCGTCGGTGTCTCGGGGCAGACCCGGCCGCGTCAGGAAGGGGCTGGCGGCCAGGACAGCCAGGGCCAGCACCAGCAGAAGCCCCAGATCGAGGGGGGCAGTTTGCCTATACGACATTGTATTCGACGATCTCCCGCCCCTCCAGAAAGCGGTCGATATACAGCGGCGAGATGTCCATTGTGTGGGCCTGGCCGTCCAGGATCTCCTCGGCCAGCAGCAACCCGCAGATCGGCCCGTGCATAAAACCGTGGCCGCTGAACCCGCCGACACAGTAGAACCCCTCCACCTGCGGGATGCGGCCCAGGATGGGATGGGCGTCCGGCGAGACCTCGTACAGCCCCGCCCAGTGGCTCGCCAGCCCCGCCCGTTCCAGGAGCGGCATCCGTTTCATCGCCGCCTCCAGGTGCACCAGCCCCCACTCCGGATCCACCGATTGATTGAAACCCACCGGCTCGTCGGGGTTGGACATGCCGGTCAGGATCCCCGGCCCCTCCCGATGGAAGTAGAGGGACTGGGCGAAGTCGATGACGAACGGGAAGTCGGGGGGCACCTCGGGGATGGGGCCGGTGACGACGATCTGGCGGCGTACCGGGACGATGGGGATCTCCATCCCGGCCATCCGGCCCACCTCCCCCGCCCACGGCCCGGCCGCGTTCACCACGACCGGCGTCGCCACCTCCCCCCGGTCGGTGACCACGCCGCGCACGCGCCCCCCCTCCACCCGGATGCCGGTCACCTCCACGTCGTTCAACAGCCTCGCCCCCAGCCGTCGCGCCCCGGAGACGTACCCCTGCACCACGCCGCCGGGGTCCGCCAACCCATCACGCGCGTGGAAGGTCCCTCCCAGAACCCCTTCCAAGTCGATAAGCGGCACCAACTCCGCGATCTCCGCCGGCTCCAGCCACTCCGTCCCCACGCCCAACCGGCGCTGCATCTCCACGTTCCGACGGAAGACCTCCACATCCTCCTCGCGGGTCAACAGGAAGAGGTAGCCACAGTAGCGCAGGTCTATGGGCTGCCCCAGCTCCGCCTCGAAACGGTCCAGCATCGGCAGGCTCAGGAGGGATAGGCGCACATTGATCTCGGTGCCAAACTGGTAGCGGATGCCCCCGGCGCACTTGCCGGTGGCCTGCATCCCAAAGAAAGACTCCCGCTCCAACAACAGCACGTCCCGGCAGCCCTTGAGGGCCAGGTGGTAGGCGGTGCTGGTCCCCATTACCCCCCCACCGACTATGACAACCTCGGCGGTGTTTGGAAGCTCCATCGACCAACCTCCTCAAGCCAGACATCAGGCGTCAAATGACGTTTGACACTTGACGTTTGATATTTCACCCTGCAGGACGACCACAGCCGCCAAGATCAGCCCCGCCCCCACCAGCTGTGGCACCTCCATCCGCTCCCCCAGAACCAGCCACCCCAGCAGCGCGGCGACGGCCGGCTCCAACGTGGCGACGATACTGGCATTGCTGGCCTCCATCCGCCGCAGCGCAGCGTTGAAAGCGATGCCTCCGCCCAGCGTGGGCAGCAGCCCCAGCATCAGCAGCCAGAAAACCAGCGCCGGCGAGGTCGCCGCGTGGAGCAGGTCGGCCGACGACTGCAGGGGGAACAGAAATAGGGCCCCCAGCCCCAGGGCGTAGGCCAGCGTGACCCAGGCCGTGTACCGGCGCTGAGCGACCTTGCTGAAGATCGTGTAGAGCCCGTAGGTGAGGCCAGCCCCCAGGCCAGCGAGGATCCCCGCCAGGTTCAAGCGCACACTCGCCAGGTCGTACGCCCGGCCGACCAGCACGCAGCCCCCCACCGCCAGCAGAAGCGCGCCTACCTTGAACCCGTTGAGCGGCTCTTTGAGGAAAACCGCGCTGAGGAGGGTCACCCAGGCCGGGGCGGTGTACATCAATACGGCGGCCACCCCCATCCCGGTCAGGGCGATGGCCTGGATATAGACGACGAAGAAGGCCGCCACCCCCAGCAGCCCGAAGGCCAGAAACAGGGGCCAATCCCGCCGCCGAAGCCGGAGCGACCCCGGCCTGCGCCAACCCAGGACCAGGAACAGAACCACCGACGCGATCGCGGCCCGGTAGAAGACAATGGTCAGCCGGGGCAGTCCGTACCCCTCCAGCCGCCGGTAGAAGAGACCCAGCGTCGCCCACAGAGCGGCGGCGACCAGGGCGAGGCTGTAGCCCTGTAGCCGTTCGGACCTCACTACAGCGCCACCTCGGTCCCCAGACCCATCCTCCGGGCTGCCTCCATCACCGCGCCGGCAGCCGCCACGTCCTGCACCGCCACTCCCACCGACTTGAAGAGGGTGACCTCCTCCGGCGATACGCGCCCCGGCTTGAGGCCGGCGGCGATCTCCCCCAGCTCTGCGTGGATGTGGTCCTTGCCCATCCGGCCCTGCTGCATCGGGATCAACAGGTCCCCGGCCTCGGCCAGGCTCGCCTTCCGGTGGTCGATGACCACCCGGGCCCGCAGAACCGTCTCCGTCGGGACCTCCTGCATCTGGGGGGTATAGGCCCCCACAGCGTTAATATGCGTCCCCGGACGGACATCGGCATCCGCAAAGACCGGGCGGGAGGAGGTGGTGGCGGTGCAGATGACATCCGCCCCTCGCACCGCCTCGGCGGGCGCGTCGGCCACCCGCACCGGCAGCGACAGCCGCTCGCCCATATCCTCGGCGTAGGTAGCCGCCCGCTCCGGGGACACATCGTAGACCCACGCCTCCTGGATGGGCCGCACGGCGCAGACCGCCTCCAGTTGCGTGCGCCCCTGGGCGCCGGCGCCAAAGACGGCCACCGTGCACGCGTCCTGGCGGGCCAGAAGGTCCGTCGCCGCGCCCGAGGCCGCCCCCGTCCGCAAGGCGGTCAGGTAGGTCCCATCCATCACCGCCGCCGGCGCCCCCGTCTCCGCATCCACCACCACCACCAGCGCGTGGATCAGCGGGAGCCCTTTGGCCGGGTTGTCCTGGAAGACTGAGACGATCTTGACCGCCACCCGGTCGTCGGCAGAGAGGTAGGCCGGCATAAAGAGCGTCACCCCGTTGTGCTGCTCCACCGGAAGCGAGAGCCGCAGTGGCACCTCCGCCTGCCCGGTGGAGAGCTGGGCAAAGGCCCCTTTCATCACCTCGATAGCCTGGCGCATCGGCAGCGCCCGGCGGACATCCTCACGGGAGAGAATCCGGATCACCACAGCTTCCTCTTGCGCTACGGCTCCGGCTGTTCCGGGTTCGGCGTGAACTCGCCGCTCTCATCGATGACATAGGCCACGTGGATCGTGCCCAGTCGATCCCCCTTCTCGTCCCAGCCCAGGATCGGGCCGGTGAGCCCCGAGATGTTATGGGCCTCGTTGTGGAGGAAGGCGGCCAGGACGGCGGGATCTGTGGACTGGGTCGCCTCGATGGCGTAGCGGATGACGTTGAACGATTCCGCCGCCATCAGCCACCATATGCTGGCGGCCGTCTCCCCATAGCGGGCCTCGAAGTCATCTACAAACTGCCGCGTCTCGGGGTAGTCCATATCCCGGGGCAGCGGCTCTGTAGTGACGTAAGTGCCCACAGCGTTATCCAACCCGGCGATCTGGATCAACTCCGGGTTGTTGCAGGCATTTCCCATCACCCAGGTCAGGTCCAGCCCCATCTCCCCACTCTGCCGCAGGAGCAATCCTCCCTGGGGATGGTAACCGGTGAAATAGACCGTGTCCAGCCCGGCCCCGTCGATCTCGTCTAGGATAGGGGTGAAGTCCGTCTCCTCAGGATGGATGGCGTCGTAGAAGGCGACGTTGAGCCCTATCTCCTCCGCGTACCGCCGGGTGTGCTCCGCAAGCCCCCGGGCGTAGGTGGAACCGTCGTGCAGGATGCCGATGCTCCCCACGCCCAACACTTCCTTCATAAACCTCGCGGCAAACAGACCCTGCCGGTCGTCCAGGAAACAGACGCGGAAGAACCGCCGGAACCCCTTCTCGGTGAGCCGCGTCGCGGTGGAGGAGGGGGTGATGTGGAGGATCCCCGCCTCGTTGTAGACCTCCGAGGCGGGCTCGGTGGCAGTGGAGTTGTACGCGCCGATGACCCCGATGACCCCTGCGTCCACCAGACGCTGCGCCGCCAACACCGCCTGATCCGGGTCGCCGGCGTCATCCTCGAGGACCAACTCCACCCGACGGCCCAGCAGCCCGCCCGCCTCGTTGACCTGGTCGACGAGGAGCCGGACAGCCCTCTCGAAGCCCCGGCCCTCATAGGCATACTCACCCGTCAGAGGGGCTTCCAGACCGATCCGGATAGGCCCCGCCTCCTCCTTACACCCCGCAAACAGGGGGAGGACCAGAACGACCACGAGCAACGCGAATACGACCTTCCTGCACATATCTTCTCTCCTGGGACTACTGAATAGCCCGCCCCACGAAACCCATTGGAATCATTTA
>DQUX01000192.1 GCA_015662065.1 Anaerolineales bacterium
CCGAGTTTCCCTGTTTCTAATAACTGAGGAAAGGAGGTGATGGCCGTCTTCGTTAGCCCTTCTAAGGGCAGACTCTTTGCAGGGGGTGACATCCCCGCCGTAGGGAGAGCGAGTCTGCCTGCTGCGATTGGTCCTTTTCCAACGTTCTGGTAAGGAGGAGAAATAAATGAAGAAGATGGCGGTTCTCAGCGTATTGCTGCTCATCAGCCTGGTGGCGGCAAGCTGTGGCCCGGCGGAGGAGCCGTTCGAGTGCGAGGATCCTCTGGGCTGTGTGACCATCGCTCCCGGCGATCCGATCCGCATAGGCTACGCCCTCGTGATCGCTGGCCCGAACGAGTCGTTGGGCATTGACTCGCGGAACGGCATCGAGATCGCCATTCAGGATAAAGGCGAGGTTCTGGGGCATCCTGTCGAGTTGGTGGGTGAGGACTCAATGTGCAGCGCCGAGGGTGGGCAGACGGCTGCCACCAAGCTGGTCTCCGATCCCACGCTGATCGGCATCATCGGCACCAACTGCTCCAGCGCGGGCGAGCCCGCCTCGAGGATCGTCTCCGAGGCCGGCATGGTGCTGATCTCTCCTTCCAACACCGCTCCATCCCTCACCGACCCGGACAAGGCCTGGAACCCAGGCTATATGCGCAGTTGCCACAACGACAAGATCCAGGGCGCGGCGATGGCCTACTTCGTCTTCGAGGAGCTGGGCCTGCGCACTGCTGCCACCATCCACGATGGCAGCCCCTACGCCGATCAGTTGCAGCAGGTGTTCGCCGACACGTTCACCGAGCTGGGCGGCACCATCACCTACCAGGGGGCCGTCAATGTGGGCGATACCGATATGGGCCCCATCCTGACGACCATCGCCGCAGATGAGCCGGAGTTCATCTACTACCCGATCTTCATCCCCGAGGGCGCCCAGATCACCCGGCAGGCCCAGGACATCCCCGGCCTGGAGAACACGATCCTGGCCGGCGCCGACGGGATGTACTCGCCGGACTTCATCGAGGCCGCCGGTGAGGCTGCCGAGGGCATGTACATCTCCGGCCCGAACCTAGCCTTCGACAACCCCCTCTACGACCACTTCCTCGAGGTCCACGTGGAGAAATACGGCTACGATCCGCTGAGCGTCTTCCACGCTCACGCCTACGACGGGACGATGATGCTCCTGGCTGCCATCGAGGAGGTGGCGGTGGTAGAGGAGGACGGCACGCTGCACATCGGCCGGCAAGCGTTGCGGGATGCGCTGTACAGCACCTGCGATTTCGAGGGCATCACCGGCAAACTGTGCTGCAACGAGTATGGCGACTGCGCCGACCCGCAGATCGCGGTCAACCAGATCCAGAACGGCGAGTACGTGCCGCTCTGGGAGTATGTGCCGTAGTGAGTTCTATGCCCTGTACGCGAGCCTGACGGCTTGACGATCTGGGGATGGGTCCAGGCGGATTCTGGCCTGGGCTCATCCCTCTCCCTGTATTTGATTCGGATGTGGCCGAAATCGGTGGGATGTCCGGCATTAGCCGGAGAAACTCCCCTTGATTTGAACGGAGGATGGCTATGCGACATACACTGGGTCAGCGGCTAGAGCGCTTCAATTATCTGGACGTCGTTCTGTGGCTGTTCCGTATCGGAATCATCGTGGTGATTGTCTGGGGGACGGTGGCTACTATTCTGGACAATCCCTATTCGATGAGGAACTGGATCGACCTCCTGCTCACCGGTCTGACGCAGGGCAGTTTGTACGCGCTGATCGCCCTGGGCTACACGCTGGTGTACGGTGTGCTGCTGATGATCAATTTTGCCCATGGCGAGTTTTTTATGTCGGGGGTTTTCACGGCTACCGTCTTCGTCGCGATCCCTCTGAATGAGGCGGGGCTGTGGAACCGGCACCCGATCCCGTGTCTGCTCCTCGTCACCGTGGTGGCCATGGCGGTCTCGATGGCTATCGCCGTGTTGACCGAGCGCGTGGCCTACCGCCCCCTCCGGCGCGCCCCGCGCCTGATCCCCCTCATCACGGCCATCGGCGCTTCGTTCTTTTGGCAGTACTTCTTCCGGGGGCTCTACGGATCCGGCATCACGGCCTTTCCCACCGTACAGGCACTGGCGGGGAAGTGGACCGTCGCCGGGTTGGAGATCGGCAAGACGGATGTCGTCGTGATGATCTCCTCCATCCTCCTCCTGATCGGGCTCTACATCTTCGTGATGCAGACCAAGACCGGGAAGGCGATGCGGGCGGTGTCGGAGGACAAAGATGTCGCTGCGCTGATGGGGATCGACGTGGACCGGGTGATCGTGATCACCTTTGCCGTGGGTGCGGCGCTGGCCGGAGCGGCCGGGATTCTGTACGCGATGCTGTACCGACAAGTGAACTTCTTCATGGGGTTCTACCCCGGTCTTAAGGCCTTCACCGCCGCCGTGCTGGGAGGCATCGGCAGTGTCCCGGGCGCTGCCCTGGGCGGGTTGGCGCTGGGGATGTTCGAATCCATCGCCCCCAATCTGTTCCTGGAGGGATTGGGCATCCCTGGGGCCAACCAGCTTAAGGACGTAGTTGCCTTCACCATGCTGGTCCTGATCCTGATGTTCCGGCCCCAGGGTATCCTGGGCGAACGGTTGGCTGAGAAGAAGGCCTAAGGAGAGAATGTATGGAAACGCAAGCACGCTTCAATTGGAGGGATAACTTCCGGTTGGGATTGCTGGCAGCGGTCGTCGCGCTGTCCCTCTGCGCCATCGGTGTGGTGGGGACGTTTGCCCAGCGGGACATTATCGGCGGTGTGGTCTCCTTGGGCCACGTCTTCCTTTTCGGCGCCGCTCTGGGTGGTGGGTACCTGGCGGCGCATCGAGACGCCGACGGCGGGACGGGCAGGGCGCTTCTGGGAGGGGCATTCATCGGTTTCCTCTCCAGCCTGCCGCTGGTCGTGCTGGCCCTGGTGGCCGAGCCGTTCCATCTACGGCAGTTTCTGCCCAACGTCTCACCCGAACTCCTGGAGATGCTGACCTTGGGACAGGGACAGATGCCCGGGCTCCTCATCCTGGTGGCGGTGGTGACGGTGCTGGGCCTGGTGGGGGTGGGGATGGCCAGGCTGCCCTCCCACGTGCGACGTCCGCTGCTGACGGGCCTGGGGGTGGTCTTTCTGATCGGGCTGCTATCCGAGACCATCGCCCTGGCCTGGGGAAGCCATGGGCTGGGCCTGAGGATCCGGCGGTTTATGTTTGCATCCAAGGGCCTCTCCATCCCGGGTGTCCTGGTGGTCTTTGCAGCCGCTACCGGGCTGAACGTGTGGTGGAACACCCAGGGCAGCCGGGTCCGGCAGCGCGTGGCTGCCCTGCCCCCAAGGCGGCAGCAGGTTCTCCGCTGGGGCGGGATCGCCCTGGGAATCCTGATCCTGCTGATTTTGCCGTTTCTCCTGCGCAGATACCTGAGCGAGGTGATCGTCAACGTCGGGCTGTATATTCTGATGGGGCTGGGCTTGAACATCGTCGTCGGCTTCGCCGGCCTCCTGGACCTGGGGTACGTGGCCTTCTTCGCCATCGGGGCCTAC
Organism: Anaerolineales bacterium; assembly: GCA_015662065.1. Lineage (GTDB taxonomy): Bacteria > Chloroflexota > Anaerolineae > B4-G1 > DUEL01 > SZUA-1492. Next base: position 3,534 of record DQUX01000192.1, read on the forward strand.
ACGATGGCCTTGCTCACCCCTAGTGAGTACGGCGTGGCGAACCTGTCGTTCTGGACAGCGCTGCCTTTCTGTGTGCTGGCGGCAGTGCTGGCGGGCATCTTCCTGGGCGTCCCGGTGCTGCGGATGCGCGGCGACTACCTGGCGATCGTCACCCTCGGCTTCGGCGAGATCGTCCGCATCCTGGTCCTCTCAGACTTCCTGGCTCCCCTCATCGGTGGCGCGCAGGGTATCCTGAAGATTCCCAATGCCTCTATCGGCGGCCTGGAGATCGTCCACCCGGAGCATCTGTACTATCTGGTCCTGGCCGGCTGCTTGCTGGCGTTCTTCGTCTCCTGGCGGCTGCGGGACGCGCGCCTCGGACGGCAGTGGATGGCGATGCGCGAAGATGAGGATGTGGCCGAGGCGATGGGCATCAACCTGGTGAGGACCAAACTGCTGGCCTTCGCCATCGGGGCCGCCTTTTCCGGGATGTCGGGGGCGATCTTCGCCGCCAAGCTGAGCTCGGTCTTCCCCCACAGCTTCTCCCTGATGGTTTCCATCAATGTGCTGTGTCTAATCATCGTCGGCGGTATCGGGAGCCTTCCCGGCGTGGTGGTGGGAGCCCTCGCTCTGGTGGGATTGCCCGAGCTGCTGCGCGAGTTCGCCGAGTACCGCTTGCTGATGTACGGCGCGCTGTTGATCTTGATGATGCTCGCTCGCCCGGAGGGGTTCTGGCCCTCTGAGGTCAGGAAGCGCGAGTTGCATACGGAATCGGCACCGACGGGCGGTGGCAGCCCGATCGGGTCGGCCTAGTCCATTAGAGGGTAGAGCTATGGCCATCCTTACCGCGAAAAACGTTACCAAGTCCTTCGGCGGCCTGGTGGCGGTCAACCGGTTCGACTTCGATGTCCCCGAGGGAGGCATCGTCAGCATCATCGGGCCGAACGGCGCGGGGAAGACCACTTTCTTCAACTGCGTCACCGGTTTCTACCCGTTCGATGAGGGTGAGATCAAGTTCAATGGTCACCTTCTGAACGGGCGGTCGCCGGATCAGATTGCCCAGATGGGCATCACCCGCACCTATCAGAACATCCGCCTCTTTGCCAATATGACCACTATCGAGAACATCCTGGTGGGTATGGAACCGCAGCTCAGGTCCAGTTGGATCGGGGCCGTTCTCGGCTCGCGGTATACGCGCGCGGAGGAGGAGCGGGCGCTGGAGGAGGCCCGCCGGCTGCTCCGGTTTGTCGGCCTGGCGGGTAAGGGGGACCTGCTGGCGAAGAACCTTCCCTACGGTGACCAGCGACGTCTGGAGGTCGCCCGTGCCCTGGCCGGTAAGCCCAAGTTGCTGCTGCTCGACGAGCCCACCGCCGGGATGAACCCCCGCGAATCGGCGGAGATGATGCGATTCATCCACAGGCTGCGGGATGAGCTGGGGATCACCATTCTGCTGATCGAGCATGATATGCGGGTGGTGATGGGGATCTCTGAGCGGGTGACGGTGCTTGACTATGGAAAGAAGATCGCCGAGGGTGCGCCGGCGGAGATCCAGCGCGACCCCCGCGTGATCGAAGCCTACCTCGGACGGGGTGCGGCCACCGGTCTGGCCGCCATCACCGCCTGATCTGGAGTCAAGGAGGCCTTCCATGCCGATGCTGGAACTCCAAGACGTGCATGCCTACTACGGCAATATCCACGCCCTGAAAGGGATCTCGCTCACCGTGGAGGAGGGGGAGATCGTGACGCTGATCGGCGCCAACGGGGCCGGGAAGACGACGACCCTGCGCACCATCAGCGGCCTGCTCAAACCCCGTCAGGGCAAGGTCTACCTGGAGGGGGAGGACCTGGACCAGTACAAGGCCCACGAGATCGTCTACAAGGGCGTGGCGATGGTGCCGGAGGGCCGCGGCATCTTTGCCAAGCTCACCGTCGCCGAGAATCTGGATATGGGGGCCTACAGCCGCCGCGATAAGAAGGGTATCGCCGAGGACCTGGAGCGGGTCTTCGAACTCTTTCCCCGCCTCAAGGAGCGCCGCAACCAGGTGGCCGGCACCCTGAGCGGCGGCGAGCAGCAGATGCTCGCCACCGCCCGCGCCCTGATGGCACGACCCCGGTTGCTGCTGATGGACGAGCCTTCGATGGGGCTGGCGCCCGTTCTGGTGGAGGACGTCTTCGACAGGATCATGGAGATCAACCACGAGGGCACTACGATCCTGCTGGTGGAGCAGAACGCCCATATGGCGCTCCAGGTCGCCCACCGAGGCTATGTTCTCCAGACAGGGGAGATCGTTCTGGGCGACACGGCCGATGGGCTGCGGCAGAATCCTATGGTACAGAAGGCGTATCTGGGGATGGAGTAGTTGGTTGCCGGCGGCCGGATGCTGGCACTGGATACCGGCAGCCGGATGCTCGGAGCTGGACGCTCGTGTCGATCTGCCGCTAGTAGAGCCTCCCTCCGGTCTGTTCCGGCGGGAGGCTTTCTTCTGACTAGTTGCGGCTCTTGTGAACCGCCGAACCCGCCAACGGTCGGCAGGGCAAACCGCCTGAGAGCGCTGAGACCGTCAGCTTTTGAGAGACCATCCGCCTACCCCACTATTATGCAACGAATCCAGTGTTTTTAGGAGGGAAGAATGTCCAAGAAACACCGAAGAGCAATCGGGCTTGTCCTGCTGATTCTCCTCTTGTTGGGATGTGGCATCTCCCCCGGCGGCTCTCCCTCCCCCATTCCAACGGAGGTGACCCCGGCTATGGTCTCTCCGCTCTCCCCTATGCCGACGGCCACGCCGGTGATCGGTGGGGGAGAGGGCGGCGAGTCCACGCCAGAGGCACCTCCCCTTTGCTCCCAACTCAACCTAGAGATCGAGTACCACCAGGCCTGGTCCATGCCCGAGGTGGCTGGCGAGTTCCAGGCCATCGGCGAGATCCCACTGTCGGTGGATACTGCAGCCGCTCCCCCGACGGTGCGCGGAGAGGGGGAACTGCCCATTTCGGGCCAGGGACACGCAGGGGAGTGCACCTACACCGTCACTGGTGCGCTGGGATACGATCTGGAGGGGGAGATCGTCTCAGGGACAACAGGGGGCATGGAGGTTCACCTCCGCGGGCAGCGAACGGCGAACGTTGCCTTTGTCGGCGGCGAGTGCGGCGGGGGTGGGATCGCCCCGCCCGAAGCGATGGTCGAGATGGTCCTCCC
>DQUX01000039.1 GCA_015662065.1 Anaerolineales bacterium
CTGGCCAGCGCCGCCGCCATCGCCGCCAGCGCCCACACCCTCCCCGTCTATGAGATCTACAAGGCCGGCGCCGACCTGCACTGGGCGGAGGGTCTGGACCTCCTCGGGCCCTACGGGCTGGAGCTGGCCATCGTCACCCATTGGGACAACCAGGAGGGAGGGGCCCACCTGGACACCCGTTGTGGCTTCATGGGAGTGGAGCGGATGGCCCGGCTACAGGCGATGCTCCCCCCTACGACGACGCTCCTGGGGATCGACGAGCACACGGCAGTGGTGCTGGACTTCATCCAGGGAACGGCGCGGGTGATGGGCCGGGGTGGGGTCACGGTCCGGCGGGGCGGGGAGGAAAGGGCCTTTCCCGACGGAGATACATTTCCGCTGGAGGTGCTGGGACCGGTGCGCCTGCCCACCTTGGAGGAGGGGCTCCCACCCCAGGTAGTGGAGGCGATCCGGGCAGCGGAGCGGGGGGAGGTCGCGCTGCCGCCGGAGGTGGCGGCCCTTATCGAAGAGCGGGAGGCGGCCCGACGGGCGCGGGACTGGGCGCGGGCCGACGCCTTGCGCGACGAGTTGGCCCGCCTGGGCTATATCATTGAGGACACCTCCCAGGGTCCGCGCTGGCGGCGAGACAGGACAGCCTGAAGGGCTTGGGACTATCCACATATGTATTCAAGATTACCCAAACCGCCGATCATATGGAGGGCCTATCCCCCCGCCGCCCAGCCCAGGCTCTCCAGCCCGATCTCCAGGGCTGGGCGCCAGAGGGAGGGGGAACCCAGAAGCATCCGCAGATAGGTCAGCGCGGGACCTGGCCGCAGCGCCCAGGCCCGGAAGGCCCGCCGCGCCCACCTCTCCAGTTCCTCCGCCCGCAGGTGGGGATAGTCCAGCACCGTCGAGCAGTCCATGTCCACCTGCTCCCAACGGGTGCCGGGGCGGAACCAGCCCCGCTCCACCACCTCGAAGAAGAGGGGAGAGCCCGGATACGGCGCTGCGATATGGAAGAGGGCCAGGTCCAGCGGGAGCCGCTTGGCAAAGCGAATGGTCTCCCGGATGGTCTCCTCCGTCTCCCCGGGCAGGCCGATAATGAAGTAGCCCCAATTGCGGATGCCCGCCTCGTGCGCCCAGCGCAGCGCCTGCTCCACCTGGTCCAGCGCAATTCCCTTGTGGGCGCGCCGCAGGACCTCCTCGCTGCCCGATTCGATCCCCCAGGAGATCATCCAGCACCCGGCACGGCCCATCAGCCGGAGCATCTCCGGGTCCACGAAGTCCACCCGGCTGTTGCAGGTCCACCGCAGCCGCAGTCCCCGCTCCAGGATCCGCTCGCACAGCCCGACCACCTGCTCCCGGCTCACGGTGAACAGGTCGGCATACATATGGATGGACCGGACCCCCAGGTCGGCCAGGAGTTCCAGCTCTGCCAGGATGTTATCCGGCGACCGGAAGCGGATGGAACTGCCGTAGGAGACGTGCTTGATGCAGAAACGGCAGCCGCCAGGGCACCCCCGGCTGGTGACGACGAAGGCATAGGGACCGCGCACCAGGGGGGCCCGGTACTTCTCCAGGGGCAGGAGATCGTGGCGGGGAAGCGGCAGGTCATCCAGATGACGGATGAAGGGCCGATCTGGGTTCACGACGATCTCGTCTCCATCCCGCCAGACCAGGCCCTTGATGTGTTTCAGGTTCGGGGTTTCAGGCTCCAGGGTTTCAGGTTTCAGGGCTTCAGGTTTCGGGTTGAGCCAGGCAGGCCGCCAGTCGGGGTCGGCCTCGGTGAAAAGCTTCCGCAGCCGGGCCTCGAACGGGGGGTCCACCTCCGGCCACAGCCTCTGCAAGCCGGGCTCCGGACCGAGCGCCCGCGGTCCTCTGGCCTCCAGCGTGTCCACCAGCTCCCGGAGGGTCAGCTCCGGCTCTCCCCGCAGGACGAAGTCCAGGCTAGGGAAGGCGCGCATCGTCTCCCGGGGGATGGGGGTGACGTGGGTGCCGAAGGCGATGGTGGTAGCCCCCAGACTGCGGGCCAGGAAGGTGCCGTAGAGGTCGTTGCGCAGCGTCGGCGCGGTGACCTGGGTCACGTAGTAGCGGGGGCGTTTCTCCTCCAGCAGCCGCTCGAAGTCGGACCAGTTCATCCGAAGGGGGATGCCGTCCACCACCTCCAGCCGGTAGTCGGGGAAGAGGGCCGCGAGCTGGGCCAGGCTCACCTGGGGCCAGATCATTCCCTCCCGGGAGCGGCGTCCCACCCGGTGCTGGCTGCGGATCCAGATCCCGCCGTCGGGGGCCGGCGGGTTGACGAAGAGGATGTCCACCGCCTCCTCGGGCCGGGTGCTCAGCCCCGCTCGCACCACTGCGTCGGCGTCGGGGAAGCGGGGGAGCGGGACCCGTTCCCGCATCCCCGCACCGCGATTCATCCCTCGCACGGCTCCCCTTCCAGGTCCTGAGCCACCTGTGCCTCGCGCTGGCTCAGCTCTCCCAGCACCTGCATGATGATCCAAAAGACGACCAACTGGACCCCCACCAGGAGCAGCATCGCCGCGCCCAGCAGGTAGAGCCAGAGCCGCTCGACAGACCAGCCGCCCAGCGACAGGCCAAGGCTGCTAGCTCCGACCGCCAACCCCAGCACCACCGCCACCAATCCCATCCAGCCGAAGTGACGCTCCAGCGGCCGGTCGAACACCGGGTTGCCGAAGAGTCCCTGACGGACCGGGCGTTTGTGGAAGAGAGAGACCAGATAGTTGAAGGTCGCCCCCAGGGAGAAGAGGGTGACGCCGGAGACACTGCACAGGCCGGCGACGAAGACGGCTACCACCCCCCAGGGACCCAACCGGGTGATTCCGGCAATCCGCATCCCCACCACGACCGCACCGATGACCCCGGCGACCGCCGCCAGCCCCAGGCCGATGCCACCCAGGACGCGGGCCGGGTTGTAGTTCAGCGCGGTCCAGATGATGGTCCGCAGGAACCGCATCCCATCTCGCACGACGTTCAGCTTCGAGCGGCCCACCCGCTCTTTGTACGGGATGGGCACCTCTAGCCAGCGGATCTCCTCGTGGAGGGCGCGGGTGCTCATCACCGGGGTGAAGTTCAGCCCGTCGGGCAGGGGGTAGAGGCGGGGCAGGGCCTCCCGGCGGATGACCCGCATACCGCTGGCGCTGTCGCTGACCCGATGGTTGCCCAGCAGGCTCACCAGGTTGGCGAAGATGAAGTTGCCGATGCGGCGGACCAGCGGCATCTCGCTCTCGGTGCCCGACATCCGGGAGCCGATCACCAGGTCCGCCTCCTCCGCCAGGGCCACCCGACACAGGTCGGGGAAATGCTCGGGCGGATAGGTGCCGTCGGCATCGAGGAACCCCAGCAGATTCCCCCGCGCCCGGCTGAAGCCGGTCTTGAGCGCCGCCCCATACCCCCGGTTGACCGGATGGCGGATCAGGCGGACTTGGGGATAGCGGCCCGCGATGGTAGCGGTCTCATCACGGGACCCGTCGTCCACTACGATCAGCTCCAGGTCATCCACCCCCGCCTCTCTCAGCCGGGGGCGAATGGAAAGGACCCGCTCGATGATCTGGGCGATCCCTCCCTCCTCATTGTACGCCGGAATCACTACCGAAAGGACGTTCATCGTTCTCCCCCTCTCACCGGAGCCGTGGCATCCAGCGGCCTCGCCGCGCCGCGCACCACCGTTGGAATCATCTCTCGCGCTCTCTTCTCCGCCTTGTCTAGTCGACGCACCGGTCGGGCCGGGACGCCCACCGCCAGGGTGTGGGGCGGCACGTCCCGCGTGACCACCGCCCCGGCCCCGACCACCGCCCC
>DQUX01000051.1 GCA_015662065.1 Anaerolineales bacterium
GCCCTATCTCCCCGGCCAGGATCAGATCCCCCACCTTGAGCACCAGGTAGATCCCCAATATGATAGAGATGATCCTGGCTATGTCGGTGAGAAGACCGATCTGCAGGGGGCGGCGGAAGGCCCGGAAGCTGAGCGCGGCGACGAAGATCGCCATCGCCAGCCCGCTGAACGCAGCAGAGGTGAAGAACTGGAGGGGCAGCAGCGGCGTCCACCAGAGGGGATGAAGCTTGTAGGGCATCAGCAGGAACAGCGAGCCGAGGGACGACTGGTGCAGCGACGAAAGCACGATCCCCGCGCCTGCGATCACCACCGTCAGGGGCCTGATCATCCGCAACAGCCTCTGCCAGTTGAGCCGCTCCAGGATGGCAGGGGCCACCTCCATGATCAGTATCCCCGTGTAGAGGGTGATGCACATACTGACCTCGAACATGAACGAGTGCAGGTTCCAGTACCAGGGGATGAGGATGTTGTAGAACTTATGCCAGCGTCCCAGGTCCATCAGCAGGATCAGGACGACGAAGACGTAACCCGCAAAACCCGCCAGGACCACCGGCCGGGCGATGGAGTGGTACTCTTCCCGGTCGTAGATATGTGTTACCGCAGAGATCATAAACGCCCCGGCCGAGAACGGGATGAAGAACACGTCGTACACGATCCACAGGCCCCAGGGGTAGGCATCGCTCAGATTGGTGGTGGTCCCCAGCCCGCTGACCAGGCGGACGACGCCCATCACCAACCCCGCCGCGGCCAGAGCCCCCAGGACGAAGTAGCCTACAGAGAGCGCGCGTCTCTTCCCTTCTACGGTGGTCACGGCTCTGCCTCCTTCTCTTCCTGACGGGCAGCTTCCTCCGCCCGGAGCTTCTTCTCCTGCCGGGTAAACCAGTAGTAGAGGCCCCCCAAAAGGGTGGCCACGCTCACAGCAACACTGGGCGTCCCGTACACAGCGACCGTCTCGCTCAGCTCCGTGATCGGCGCCGGCCCCAGGATCGGGAGGCCCAGCGCCTCGAAGGGGATGGGAGAGATGTAGAGCATCGAGGTTCCCCCCAGCTCCTCCTTCCCGTAGACGTGGTCCACATACTTATCCGGATTGTTCCGGATCCGATCCTCCGCCTCGGCGATCAGATGGGCCCGCTTGCCAAAGAGAATCGCCCCGGCGGGGCAGGCCTCCGCGCAGGCGGGCTCCAACCCGGCCTCTAGACGATCCTCACAGAAAGTGCACTTGTGGATGAATGGGAGAGGTTTCTCCCACTCGAACTTAGGAACCCCGAAGGGGCAGGCCACCATGCAGTAACGGCAGCCTATACACCGCTCGGCATCGTAAATGACAGCCCCGTATTCCGTTTGACGCAAGGCACCCACCGGGCACGCCGACACACAGGCCGGGTGGAGACAGTGCATACACTGCCGCTTCAGGAAGCCCTGGCGGCGTTCGCCGTCTACTTCCGCCTCGGCCAGCTGGATCAGGGTCCAGGTGTGGGCCGAAAGGTCGCGCGGGCTTTCGTAGAGGCCCTGGGGGTCGGTGGACTCCGGGGGCAGGCCGTTCCACTGCTTGCAGGCCATCTGGCAGGCGCGGCAGCCCACGCAGCGGGAGGCATCGTACAGCATACCCAGTCCGTCCTCCGCCCCCCGCACCGACCCGATCCCCCTTGTCCCGAGAAGCGCCGCGCCCAGGCTGACCCCCGACAGCTTGAGGAAACGCCTGCGATCCATCGTCATTTCGCCCCTCCCTGTGTCTCCTCCTCGCCTCGCCCCCGCAGGGCGGAGACTGCCGCCGCTCCGGCCACCCCCACCGCCAGACCCGCCGCCGCACCC
>DQUX01000302.1 GCA_015662065.1 Anaerolineales bacterium
CCAGGAGCCCCACGGTCACTACCCGGTACTGGATCACCTCCCCCGCCCCGTTCAGCGTCAGGCAGGCGAAGTACTCCTGCCTCTTATCCGCGATCTGTTGGAAGTAGGGGATGGCATCCTCGGGCTCTCGCACCCTGGGACCGCCGCGGAGGAGATGCCGTCGGTAAAGCTCCAATGCCGCCACGATCCTACAGGCCTTGGTCCGGCCCAACCCCTTTACCGCGGTCAGCTCCCGAAGATCCACCCGATCCAGCCGCCCCTGGAACCTCCGCAGGATCTGAGACGCGAGCTCTAGGGCGCTCTTGTTCTTGGTACCACTCCCTATGAGGATCGCGAGAAGCTCTGCATCCGAGAGGACCTGTGGTCCTTTGGCCCAAAGCTTCTCTCGCGGCCGATCGTACTCCGGGAGGTCCCTGATCCTACGTCCCACGGCCTTTCCCTCCGTTCCTCCCCAGGTCGGGGAGCTCAAGATCGGGGTATTTCTCGTGGAAGTAAGCGGATTGCAGCGCCCGGAACAGCTTCGTATGCCCGGGGATCTTCAGGTGGAGGAGCTCGTGGATGATCACCGCCGTGCGCACCGGTCCCGGCTGCCGCAAGAGGTCCCGATCGAACGTCAGCCGGCCCGCGGAGGTACAGCTCGCCCACTTTCGCTTCATCCCGCGGATGCGGATCTCCTTAGGCTCGACCCCGAGCCGGCGGGCCCAGTGCAGCACCTCGGCCCGGAACAGCTCAGCGGGCACCGTGTCCTCCAAGGGCGCCCATTCCGCCCTCATCCCGACCCCCTCAGCATCCGCAGGAGTTCGTCCACCAGCCCCACCACCTTGTCCACGCCCGCATCGATCATGATCTTGTACATCCTCTTCCGGAGTCTCCGCTCTTGGGAGGCGTCCCTCTGCCAGTGCGGGAGTTCGCCCAAGGCCTTCTCGACTTCCCGGGCGATCGCCTCCGCACCGGCGTGGCCCTCCCGCCTCAAATACCAGAAGACCGCGAATCCCTCCGGGGAGAGCTCCGAGTCCTCCCGGGCCCGCTCCGCTTCCTTGAGCTCGGCCACCAATCCCTCGAGCTCCCGCAGGGCCTCACGGCTCGAGATCTATCGTTCTTGGAACAATTCGGCGATGAGTTCCGCCCGCGCGCCGATGGGGATGAGATAAGGGTCACGGCCCTTCCCCGCGTTCACCAACCTGTAGAAGGCCTTGATCAGGTTGAACACCCGCACCGTCTCCGGAACGTCCGCTTGGGCCAGCTTCTCCAACGCGCGGCCGTCCAGGGCGTACACCGGCCCCAACTCGCCGACCCCTGCGGTACGAGTGCCCGTTTGCACGATCTCCGCCGTCTTCCGGAGGAAGCTCCGGTCCACGGGTACGCCGGGCTCGAAGGCTTCCTTCACAAGGCGGTACATCCGGGCGAGCTCCTGGTAATCCGGGAGATAGGGGCGCAGGAAGGGATCCGGGGAGAGGATCTCGTAGAGCTCCTCCAGTTCCCGGAAGAACTTGTAAAACCCCTCGCGCTTATCCCGGTCGCGGAAGTGCTCCAGAACCGCTTCCGCGGCCTTGTCCCCGCTTTTCCCCCGCTGAAGGGAGAGGTATCCCTCCCGGCCCTCCTCCATGAGGTCGCGGAACCGCCCCTGGAGCACATCGATCCCCTGCACCACCCCAGCCACGTCCTTGGAGTCGAAGGCCAACGCCCGCTCCAACTTGTCGAAGATCCCCACGAAGTCCACGATCAACCCCGCGGGCTTGCGTCTGCGCCGATGGTCCTCGTAGGGGCGGTTCACCCGGGCGATGGTCTGGAGGAGCACGTGGTCCCGCATGGGCTTGTCGAGGTACATGCAGTAGAGGATGGGCGCGTCGTACCCGGTGAGGAGCTTCTCGGTGACGATCAGTAACTTGGGGAGCTCCCCGGGTTTGCGGAACGACTTCCGGATCTCGGCCTCCTTGTCCGCGCTGAGGTGGTAGCGCTTGAGCTCCGGCGGGTCGTTGTGCCCCGGGCTGATCACCACCTGGGACCACTCCGGGGGGAGCCAGCGATCGAGCTGCTGTTTGTAACGCCCGCAGGCCTCCCGGTCCACGGCCACCACGAAGGCCTTGAACCCCATGGGATCCACGTACTTTGTGAAGTGATCGGCGATGAATTCCGCCACCTTCTCCACCCGGGAGGGGCTCTTGAGCATGTTCTTCAGGGTGACCGCTCGGTCCAACACGCGGTTGAGCTCCTCCACATCGCTCACGCCCTCCAATTCGGCCAGCGCCCAGAACTCCCGTTCCATGGCATCCCGGTCGGCGATGAGTTCGTTGGGGGCGAGCTGGTAGTGCAGGGGCACGGTGGTCCTGTCCTCGATGGACTCCCGGATGGAGTACTTGTCCAGATATCCCTTGGGATCGTCCGTCCCGAACGTCTTGAAGGTCCCCCTGCCGTGGGCCGTCCTGTCGATGGGCGTCCCGGTGAAGCCGATGAAGGTGGCGTTGGGGAGGGCTCCCATGAGGTAATTCCCCAGGTCCGCCCCGGTACTCCGATGGGCCTCATCCACCAGGACGAAGATATTGTCCCGGGTGTTGATGTCCGCGGGCATGTCGTCGAACTTGTGGATCATGGAGACGATCAGGCCCCGGGTGTCCTTTGCCAACAGATCCCGCAGGTGGCGCTTGCTCCGGGCCACCTCCACGTGACCGAACCCCACCGACTCCAGGTTCTGGAAGAGTTGCTGCTGGAGCTCGTTGCGGTCCACGATCATGAGCACCGTGGGGTTTCGGAACAGCGGATCCGAAAGCAACAGCTTCGCCACGGTGATCATGGTGTAGGTCTTGCCCGAGCCCTGGGTGTGCCAGACGAGCCCGCGGCGCTTGTCGGCGTCCCGCGCCCGGGCGATCACCCGCTCGGCGGCCCGGATCTGATGAGGACGGAGCACCACCCTGGAGAGCTCGCCGTCCTTGCGCACGAACAGGACGTATTCGGTGAGCACCCGCAACAGCCTCCGGGGGGCGACGAAGCTCTTCACCAGGGTTTCGAAATCCCCGGCCTGCTCGTCCTTCCAATTGAAGGACGCCTTCCGGGAGATGTTCCACGTGGGGCCGTAATAGAACCGCACGAGTTGGGTTGCGGCGAAAAGCTGGACCAGGGCCATGAGCTCGGGTCCTTCCCGGTGGTAGCGGCGGAGCTGGTCCAGGGCCTCGGCGATCCCCTCGGGGAGCGTGGCGGCCTTGGTTTCCACCACCAACACCGGGATCCCGTTGATGAGGAACACCACATCCGGCCGGATCGTGTGGGAGCCGCTGGTGAAGGTGAACTCATCGGTCACGTGGAAGTCATTGGCCTCGACCCGATCGGGATCGAGGAGACGGACGTTCCTCTCCCGGCGCTCTTCCTCCACGTACACCGTCTTGAGGCCGGCGAGGTACTCCCAGGCGGCCAGGTTCCCCTCGATGGTGGGCCTGACGGTGACCAAGCGGCGGACCAGCTCCTCGGCCCGGCGGAGATCCACCACTCCGGGGTTGAGCCGCTGGAGCTGCTCGATGAGCACCGTCCTAAGCACGGGGCTGTCCTCCCCGCCGCGTACCCTCAGGGCTTCCTTCGGGGGGAGGTACTCCCAGCCGACCTCCTGAGCGTAGCGGAGGAGGGGGTTCTGCACGGTATGGCGCTCGCTGCTTAAAGCCATCGTGCTGCTCCTCCAATAGTCACTGCTCAAACAACTCTTTGATCAGCTTCTCGCGGTCCATTTCCAGATAAGTCGCGATCCCAAGAGTCGGGCGAGCTCTTCGCCGCCGACGTCGCGCGGGAGCTTCATGCGGGGATGACATCCTCCTGGACGCGATGGAGCCGGATCACGGCGGGGCGCTCATCCTCGTCGAAGTGGCAGCGCACCGCGTCCCGGACCTTCTCCTTGAGGTCCTCGAAGCTATCGGCCTCGGTAAAGATCGCATGCCCCAGCGCCCGCGCCTCGTAGCCGCCCTCCGGTGACTCCTCCACCACAAAGATGATCTCCTTATCCGTCATCAATCATTCCTCCCTTCCTCAGAGATTACCCCCTTCACCCG
>DQUX01000177.1 GCA_015662065.1 Anaerolineales bacterium
GGAAGCGCGCCCCAAGATGAGGTCCCCCACCGGGTTAACCGGGTAAGACCGCCGGGAGACTACCGGTTTGATAGGCGGGAGGGGTAAGCGCAGCAATGCGTTCAGCTGACCCGTACTAACGGTCGAGGGCTTGACCGTGCCGCGGAGAAATTGAGGCTTTCACCCTGTTCAGCTTGATCGTGCCTTTTACAACGGACCGATCGGGGTCCGAAAGATGGTCTGTTCTAAGGTCTCCTGGTGACTGGAGCGGCGGGGAAACACCCGGTCCCATCCCGAACCCGGCAGTTAAGCCCGCCAGCGCCGATGGTACTGGGGGGGCAGCCCCCTGGGAGAGTAGGTCGTTGCCAGGGGACCTTTTTTCTATGCATAAGCGGGCTCTGCTGAGTGCACCATGTACTCCCCCGCCATCCCCTCGATAGCGACATCCGTGCGGATGAGCCCCGCCTCCTCCAGTTGGGCCGCTGTCTGTCGCACCTCGGCCGCTTTCCAGCCAAGAAACCGGGCCACCTGCACGGGGGTTGCCGCGACCACCACCCCCAGGTAGCGCAGGAGGATGTGACGAGGGGCTTCTCCCCCTCGGCATATTCCTGGAGATAGTCGTCGAGGGATCCGTAGTTTTCACTGAGGGCGTAGAAATAGGGGAGTTCCGCCAGGGAGACCAGGGTGGCGCGGCGGCGGAGGAACTTGCCGTAGTACCACCACCGCTTGGCCAACGCCTGGTCCTTCCAACCCCAGCACTTGCCGATGTCCGGGTCGTCACGCTCCATCGGCACCGGCCGCACCCAACAGCGAACGGATCAGATTGATCTTGGCGAAGTGGCCTCGCGTGATTCGGCTCATCAGGCCCTCGGGGCCCAGGAGACGGTCGGTCACCTCCCGGAGCGAGAGCCCCTTCTCCCGCAGGGCCCGCGCTTCCTCAGCCAACCCCTCCCAATAGGCGATCTTCCGCTCGATGGCCCCACAGGCGTCCCCGACGAGCCCGGCGTGGGAGCAGATGAGCAACCATGGCCGCAGCGCCAGCACCTGCCGCAGCGATTCCAGGGCGGTGCGGGCGTCCTCGTCGGCCCGTAGGTAGCGGACCCGTTCGTGGATAAAGAGGTCGCCGCTGAAGAGCCACCCCTGCCTCGGCTCGAAGAAACAGACGTGGTCGGGGCAGTGGCCGGGGGTGGGGATCACCTGAAGGCGGTAGCGGTCGGTCTCAACGACATCCCCCAGCGGTTCAACGGCGACGTCGCCCGGCTGGCCCCAGACGATCCGGCGGTAGAGCTGGAGACGGGGGGAGTGGGCCAGGATGGGGACCGCCTCCGACGGGGCCGCCACGGGCAAACCCAGCACGCGCTGGAGCAGCCCGTCCCCACCGGCGTGGTCCTCGTGGTGGTGGGTGTTGACCACCTGACGGATCTCCCGCCCTCGGCACCAGGCGACCAGTTCGCGGGCCGTCGCCGGACAGCCGGTGTCGATCAGCAGGCTGTCCACCAGATAGGCCCGGACGGTGTAGAGGGCGCGGCCGAAAAAGGTCCGAGCCAGGTGGATGCGGGTGATGGGACCGTGCTCAGTTGAGCGGAGCATATGGGCTATCCTCTGGTTTCAGACTGGCCACAGAGTTAGTTGTCGGGCCGGCCGGCGGCCGTCCAGCAGGATGAAGGGAGCGGCCTGGTCCGCGGCGATGCCCAGTTTGCGCAGGTCGCTCAGATCGCGCAGCCGCCCCTGGCGCCGGGCCGCCAGCAGCCGCCGGGCCCCCTTCGGCCCGATCCCCGGCACCCGCAGGAGCGCATACCGATCCGCCCGATTCACCTCTACCGGAGCCTGCGCCAGGTGCTCTCGGGCCCAGGCCAGCTTGGGATCCTCCCCCAACGGCAGGTTGCCGTCGGGATCGAAGGGCAACTCCTCCACGCCGAAGCCGTAGTCCCGCAGGAGGAACGAGGCCTGGTAGAGGCGATGTTCCCGCAGCGGAGGGGTGGGGGGGTGATCTTCCAGAGGAGTGTCTGGCACCGGGCGAAATCCGCTGAAGTAGGCGCGGGCCAGGCCTAGTTGGCGGTAGAGGAAGGCGGTCGTGGCGAGGAGCTCCAGGTCGCTCTCCCCCGCCGCGCCAACGACGAACTGGGTGGTGGCGCTGGGCCGACGGCCAGGCATCCGGCGACGCAGCGCCCCGATCCAGCGCAGCCGCTGCAGGAGCTCCTCGGTGAAAACCTTGTGGGGAGCCAGGCGGGCCAGCCGACGATCGTTGGGGGCCTCCAGGTTGACCGAGACCCGGTCGGCCAGGGCCATCGCCGCTGCCACTTGCTCCCGCTCCGCCCCGGGCATGATCTTGAGATGGATGTAGCCCCGGAAGCCATACTGCCGACGGAGGATCTCCGCGGTGGCGATGAGCCGGTCCTGCGTGCGCACGCCGGACCCGGCGAGGGCGGAGCTCAGGAAGATACCCTCGGCGATCCCCCGTTGGTGAAGCTGGAGGAAGAGGCGGGCCAGTTCATCCGGGGCGAAGGTGGCACGGCGGAAGTCCCGCCCAGCGCGAAAGGGGCAGTAGAGGCAATCCCGCTCGCAGGCGGAGGTGAGGAGGGTCTTGAGGAGGGCGATGCGCTTCCCGCCGGGCATCGCGGCGTGGTGGATGCAGCCGGAGAGATCGGCGGGAGCGCGGGGCGACTGCGGCAAGCGCCCCACCCCTACCTCCTCGGCCGGTTCGTAGCAGGTCGCCGGCCCCAGCAGTTGCAACTTCTCCAGCAGATTCATCCCCTTTCCTCCAGTCCCATTATACGAACAAATGTTCTCTGTGTCAAGCGCGACCTACACTGAACGTGTCCGAACCTGTGTCCAAAGCGCAAAAGGGGAAGCGCTACAGTCCTGGGGCGAGCTGGCCCACCGTGGGAACACACCCGCCAAGGGAACGCGGCCCGGGCGACAAAGGCCACGCAAGCCAGACTGATCTCACGGACCCCCATCTCCCCTCACTCACGGGTCCACGCCAGCCCCGATCAGGGCACGCGATCTACAGACCGCCTCCCAACCCCCACGGCACGAAGTAGACCGCCAACTGCAAGAGAGTGTGAATGCCGGTGAAGAGGAAGAACGCGCCGAAGAGGGATCGATCCGTCTGGCGACGCAGGAACAGCGCCGTCCCCAGCCCGGCCAGCCCGGTCGTGACCACGGGCGCTACCCAGCGTATGGGAGGCCACGGAACGCTGGTCCGAGGAGGCAGCAGGAAGGTCAGTGCGACCTCCAGGCTCACAGCAGCGCCCAGGACCACCCAGGAGCGCGTGCGTTCCAGCCATTCCTCGCCTGTGAAGAAGTGGTAGAGCACGATACCCCCCATCGGCACCAGCGCCCAACGCACAAGGATGGGCACGACGGCCGGCAGGGCCAGTGAGAGTCGAAACACGCTGCGGAAAAGGGGGTCCACGATGTCCCACAGCGACAGCGCGTTGTAGGTTCGCTTGACCTCCGGCGCGGTGCTGGCGTAGACCACTCGGTACTGGCCGAATCCCCCCGGCTCCAACCAGGCCAGGTGGAGGTAGGAGCGATCGTCGGCGGCCAGAATCGGCTTTACGGAGGGGAGATTGGAGGCGGTGACGATGTGCTCCGCCTCCCATTCCTGGGCCGGGGGTTCCCGTCTCTCAGACGCCTCCGCCGTTCCGGCCACCTGAGCCGGGTTGAGACACGCCTGCCGCCCTCCCGATGTCCCGCGGGCCAGCCCCCACACCTCGTATTCCGGTGTCTGACCCCGCGCCAGGGCGACCACGGCGACCTGGACCTCCTCTCCCTGCATCGAGCTCACGGTCTCGCTCAACGCCACCAGCAGGGGGGTCCGTTGCCCCGCCAATGCATACATCCCGCCGGGGTCCCACCCCTCCTTCAGGTGCAGGGCCAGGATCCGTTTCTGTCGGGGAAGGTTCAGGGGGAAAAAGGCATACCGGCCTCGGGAGGAAATCGCCCGCATGTCCAGCACGGACCACAGCACATAGCCCGTCTGCGGGTCTAGCCCAAGGACCGGCCCCTCGATGCGCTGACCGCTCCGCTGGAAGACCTGGGCGACCTCCTGCGGCGGGCCCAGTTCACCCGTCCGCGGGTCCAGAAGGGCGTAGTAGATCTGGCGGGTGTTGCGACCCGCCCAGTACTGCCAGGCCAGGTGCAGCCGTCCCTCTCGGTCCGCCTGGACGGCCGGGAAGCGGCCCTCGGGGATCAGAAGAGTCGGGCCTTCCAGGAGTCTCCCATCCCTGCTCAGGACTGCCCACTGAATGCCGGTCCTGTCGGCCCACAGGGCGTGGGGCCGGGCCTCGGCGTCGAGGACGAGCCGGGGCCCGGCCTCGGCCCAGAGGGCGGGGTCGGAGATGAGTTGGGGCCGACCGACGAGGGTCCCGTCCGCTTCCAGCAGGGCGTAGCGGATGACGGCGTTCGGCTCCGCCATCTCCCGCCACAGCAGATGCAGTCGTCCATCGGGCCCTATCTGCAACTGAGGGTCGCGGGGTTCCTCCACGCTCACCGATAGGACACGGTCCAGGAGCAGTTCCCCATCCTCGCCGATGTGGGCCAGCTCCAACTGTCCTTCCAGATTGGGCCAGACCAGCAGCACGCCCTGGTCAGGAGCGGAGTGCAGGGCCACGGGCCGGCTCACCGGCGTTCTGCCGATGACCCGCCCCTTGCTCCACTCCCTCGACGCCCGGGGGGTCATCGGTGAGGTATAAGAGTAGGCCCAGGCGATCAGGATGGCCAGAGTTGAAAGCGCCACCCCAACGACGGTTCGGCGCGCGTGTCTCTTCATCAACTATCATCCAATATCCCCTGTCGGGGGTTACCTCTCCATAATCGCCGCCAGCCTGCACAACTCCAGGTTGACCTCCTTCTGGAACGCCACCGCTTCCTCCAACGGCGTGACGGCCAACCGGCTGGCTACCCATCCCACCATCACCCCGTGCTCACCACCGAGGAGAGCCTCCGCCGCCGCCGCCCCCAGGCGGGTGGCCAGCAACCGGTCGAAGGCGGAGGGGCTTCCCCCCCGCTGGATGTGGCCCAGCACCGTCAGCCGGATCTCGAAACCCAGCTCCTCCTGCCGCTCCCGGAGGTAATCCACCACGGCCTGGGTGCCCGGCTTCCAGCCTTCGGCGACGATGATGATGCAGTGGGCCTTGCCGCGCACGTAGGCGTCCTCAATGGTATGGGCCACCTTCTCCATCGAGGTCTCGACCTCCGGGATGAGCACCAGCTCCGCGCCTCCCGCCAGTCCGCTGACCAGGGCCAGATAGCCGGAATTGCGGCCCATTGTCTCGATGAAGAAGGCCCGCTGGTGGGAGGAGGCGGTGTCCTTGATGCGGTCGATGGCGTCCAGGATGGTGTTCAGCGCGGTGTCCACGCCGATGGCGATGTCGGTGCCGTTGACGTCGTTGTCGATAGTGGCGGGAACGCCGACAACCGGGAAGCCCAGGCGGTGCAGTTCCAGGGAACCGGTGAGGGAGCCGTTGCCGCCGATGACCACCAACCCCTCGGCCCCCAGCCGGTTGAGGGTGCGCAGGGCTTCTCGTCGGCCCTTCTCGGTGTAGAACTCCGGGCAGCGGGCGGTGCCCAGGAAAGTGCCTCCCCGCCCCATAATCCCGCCCACCGCACGGAGGTCGAGGTCCACCGCGTCGCAGGCGATCAGGCCGGTGAATCCCCGTCGGATGCCGACCACCTCTGTTCCCAGATGGATCGCCATCCGGGTCGCGGCGCGGATGCAGGGATTCAACCCCGGGCCGTCGCCACCGCTCGTCAGCACGGCGATCCGTTTCATCGGCCTCTCCTTGAGGTTCTGTGGTCTACGTTCCGCGTTCTACGTTCGACGTTCTAGTACTTCACCAACGTGAATTTGAATGGTCAGGCCTCTCCTGCCCGGCGACCGGTAGGGCGCAGCACCGCTGCGCCCCTACGGGTCGCCGGCTACCGGCGGCA
>DQUX01000394.1 GCA_015662065.1 Anaerolineales bacterium
GTCCCGCCGCCCACGGAACCCCCAGCGCCTCCCCCGGAACCGGAGGAGCCCGTCATCCCTCCCCCCGTCTACCACGTGGTGACCGTCAACGACACCGTCTGGGGGATCTGCGAGCGGTACGGCATCACCCGGCCCCAGTTCTGGGAGTGGAACGGTCACCTGTGGGACGAGCGGAGCCTGCCCCGCGACCCCGTCTACATACAGGAGGGCTGGCGGGTACGGGTAGGATGACCCTTGAAACCGGCCCCGTTTTGTGTTATCATTAGCGACGAACCACAGGGGCATGGAGGACACGGAGAGACATTGTGAGCTTCGGGTCCCTCCGTGTCCTCCGCGTCTCAGTGGTGAAATCACCCGTGGAGAAGATAAATGTATCCCGATAGCGAGATCCTCTTTCCCCCCCGATGCATCCCCCATCTGCGTAACCTGCGCGGCGAGGAGTGGGCCCGGCTCATCGACCACCTGACCCGCCTGCCCGACCAGCACGAGGATGTGCTGGGGTTCTCCCTGATGATGATCAAGCTGGGCAGTTGCCTCACCTGTGACCTGGATAGCTACCGAGCGTCGTTGGGCTGCTGCACCTGCGCCCGGCGGACCGTCGCCGGGTTCAAGGGCTCGGATGCCGACATGGTCCGCCTCTTCGAGGAGGCCCGCGAGGAGGTACGGGAATACCTGGCCCAAGGGGACCTGCCCGTCGGGGTGGCGGCCCTGGTCGAGCCCAAGGCGGCCCGTTGAGCTACTGTCCTCAGATCATGCGGACACCGATCCTCCTCTTGAGCCTCCTGGCCCTCCTGAGCCTACTCGGCTGCGCTGCCTCTCCCTCGGAGATGCTCTTCGCCTGGACCGGGGAGGAGGAGCCGCCGGGGCAGGCTCGGGGCATGCTGCAACTGGCCGGCAATCTCCTGCGCCCCCGGCCCCGCACCGCCCGCTATGAGCCGGTGGCCCACGCCGGGGTCAACCCCTTCGGCATCAACGTCTTCCTAGAGCAGGAGGTGGAGCCGGCCAAGCGGGAGCGGGCGATCCAGATGATCGCCGAGGCGGGCTTCCACTGGATCCGGCAGGAGTTCCCCTGGGAGGACATCGAGGTCCACGGCAAAGGGGACTTCGTGGACCGGCGGAACGACCTGGACGGGGACGGACAGCCGGACCCGGTGGACGCCTGGGCCAAGTATGACCAGATCGTGGACCTGGCCGAGGGGTACGGCCTGGAGGTCATCGCCCGGTTGAGCAATCCCCCCGCCTGGTCCCGCGCCGACGGGGACGCCCGCGGCCCCTACGCTCCCCCCGACGACTTCGCCGACTTCGGCGACTACGTCTACGCCGTGGCCTCCCGCTACCGGGGCCGCATCCGGTACTACCAGGTCTGGAACGAGCCCAATATCTACCCCGAGTGGGGGGAGCAGCCGGTCGATCCGGAAAGCTACACCCGCCTCCTCTGTCTGGCCTACCGGCGGATCAGGGAGGCAGACCCGGAGGCGGTGGTCATCAGCGGCGCGCTGGCCCAGACCCAGCAACTGGGCACCCGGGATATGAGCGACCTGGTCTTCCTGCAGCGGATGTACGAGGCCGGCGCGGGGGAGTGCTTCGACATCCTGGCCGTCAACGCCTACCTCCTCTGGTCCGGCCCCACCGACCACCGGCTCCGCCCCCTCACTCTCATCAACTACGCCCGCCCCCTCTACCTGCGGGATATGATGGTCACCAACGGAGACAGCGCCAAGCCCATCTGGATCAGCGAGATGAACAGTAACGCCGTCCCCAACGACCCCTCCATCCGGGACCTGGGCCGGTATGGGCAGGTGACGCTGGAGCAGCAGGCCCGCTACGCCCCGCTGGCCTACCGGCGGGCGATGGAGGAGTGGCCGTGGATAGGGGTGATCAACTTCTGGTTCTTCAAGCGGGCCACCGACGCGGAGCGGGATCAGTCCTGGTACTATTTCCGCATGGTGGAGCCGGATTTCACCCCTCTCCCGGTCTACGACGCGATGCGGGCCTACATCGCCGGGCTGATTCCCACCCTGTACCCCGGCGCCCACCAGGAGGACCACTGGGCGCTGACGTATGAGGGAGCGTGGGAGGAGGTGGCGGATCCAGCGGCGGTGTTGGGGGCATACCGCCGGGCAGCGGCCCCCGGCGCGGCGGCGGCCTTCGTCTTTGAGGGGAAGCAGCTCACCCTGATCCCTGGCCCGGAGGGCGGGGAGATCGAGGTGACGGTGGACAACGGCCCGGTCCGCCGCCTGCGGCTGGAGGGGCAGCCGGTGCGGCTGTTCTCCTCCTGGCGGGGAAGGCGTCACCGGGTCCGCATCGTCGCCGTGACGGCCGGCGCGTCCATCGACGCCCTCACCATCCGCCCGTAACGTATATGCCTGCCCTGGGGTGGGACGGATACAAGGTCCGCCCCTACCGACGGCGCCAATACCGCTCCGCCAGCCGACCCCCACCCACCTGCAGCCCATAGGCGCGGAGGTGTTCCGCCATCTCGGCCTCATCGGCCCAGAAAGTGCTGAGCTGGGAGCGGTAGCAGGCCACCGCTGCGATCTTGGCCTCCAACACCTCCTCATCCAGAAAGACCGGCTCAGGCTCCCACCTCGCTCCTTCCAGCGCCGCCTCCACCGCCCGGGGGTCCTCGGCGTAAGGGTACTCCTCGTAGTAGAGCAGCGGTCGGGCCGCCGCCTCCGCCGCCCGACGCACCAGCCGGTGGTCCACGTGGCCTCCTGCGCCCAGCGGCACATAAAGGGTCGCCGCCTCCGGCAGCGCCCCGATCCGGCGGGCCAGTTCTTTCAGGAGTGGTCCGTCCGCCGGATGGAGCGGCCCCCAGAGCGCCTCCCAGGTCGGGTATAGGAACGCCCCATCGGTTGCGGAGCGGTAGATGCACTCCGGCAGGTTCCAATGGGTGGGCTCTGCCCCCAGGAGCGCCAACGCCGCCCGGTCCTCCGCCCGTCGGGCCGCCGGCGCGTCCCGCCCCAGCCCCCATTGGTGGTGGAGCGCCTGCGCGAAAGGGGTAAGAGCCCCCGCCAGTCCCCCGGCAAAGACCGTCACCACCCGCACCCGCACCCCGGCCCGTACCTGGAGCCGGATCCGTCCGCCGCAGGAGAGGGCCACGTCATCCAGGTGGGGGGAGAGGTAGATCTGTTCGACCATCGCGGGCATTGTACCCCGGTCCCGGAGTTTGACAACCCCCTGGCGGCGTGTTATACTCCCTCCCGCGGGCCGTTAGCTCAGTCTGGCAGAGCAGGGGCCTTTTAAGCCTTTGGCCGCAGGTTCGAATCCTGCACGGCCCACTGTAGAGACGCGGAGATGGGAAGACACGAAGACACGGAGAATACAGAGGAGGCAGGTATTCTCCGTGCCTTTTCGATAGGGGATAAGCCCTGCTGCTGGGACCTCGGGGGTCTCCAAAGCCTCCGGGCTCTGTTTGAGGGGGAGGGGGAATGGTCCTGCCAATGTGGGCCTTCTGGGTCGCGCTGGGGGTGATGGGGATCGGGCTGATAGGGGTGATCCTGCCCGCGGTCCCCGGCGTGGGGCTGATCTGGATCGCCGCCCTGGTCTACGCCATCGCCGAGGGGTTCACCACCATCGATCCCCTCACCTTCGCCGCGCTGACGGTGTTGGGAGCGATCGGGGTGACGGCGGACATATGGGTGAGCCAGGCCGGCGGCAAACTGGGCGGGGCCTCCTGGCAGGCGCTCCTGACGGGGCTGGGCCTGGGGGCGGTGGGGTTCATCCTCGGGCTGGTGGCAGGGGGGATCGGGGCACTGCCGGCGGGGATGGTCGGTATGCTCCTGGGCATCCTCCTGGTGGAGTACCTGCGCCGGGGGGATTGGAAGGAGACAGTGCGGGTCGGGGCGGGTTGGGCCGCCGGCTGCCTCCTCTCCGGCGTGGTGCAGTTGTTCGTCAGCCTGACGATGATCCTCATCTTTGTCTGGCAGGCGCTGAGGGGGTAGCCAATGACACGACGAAGCAGCCGGCGACGGACAAGCCAGAGGGTCCTCCAAACCCGCGCCCCGCGTCGAGGGACGGTGATCGCGGCGGCGATCCTGTACGTGGTGGGCCTCTTCGGCTACGTGGGGTTCCTCACCCTGGACCGCGATCTTGCCGTCACCGCCCTGGCCATCGCCGGGGGGCTGCTCCTCCTGGGCACCCTCCTCCGCGATCTCTAGCCTCCTCTATCCTCAGGGACTCACCCCGCCTATGATCCATCCGGCCTTCCTGCTCTTCGAGGGAATAACCTACCTCCTCTTCATCGCCTGCCTGATCCACGCGGCCCGGCGGGGGCTTCCCTTCGTGGGTGAACTGGTAGGTGGGCTTCTCTTCGGTCTCCTGCTGGAGGTCGTGAACGTCCGTATGGGCGCCTATCACTACGGCCGCTTCCTGGTGATGCTGGGTGAGATTCCCCTGGGAGTGGGCGTCGGCTGGGCGGTCATCATCTACACCGCGATGGCGACCAGCGACCGGCTGGGGCTGACCCCCTGGACCCGCCCCCCGGCCGACGCACTGCTGGCGCTGAACATCGATCTGGCGATGGATGCCATCGCCATCCGGCTGGGAGAGGGGATGTGGGTCTGGTACTGGCAGGACCCGGCCCTGCGCTGGACCGGGGGCTGGTTCGGGGTGCCTCTCGGCAACTTCTACGGCTGGCTATACGTAGTCCTTCTCTACTCCACCTTCGTGCGGCTCCTCCGCCACGCAGGGAAGCGACAGGGATGGGGTTCCTGGTGGGGCGTGATCTACCCGCTGCTGGCAGTCCTTCTCTCCGAGCCATCCCTCTACGGGGTGCTGCGGCTCTCGGCCGAGCTGACCTACGGCAGAGGGCTGCCCGATTGGCCCTTCCTCGCCGTCCCCCTTGGCCTGGCGCTGGGGGCAGTGCTCGGGTGGGGCCGACCCCGGCCCACCGGGCGGCCGACCGGGTGGGTGGTGCCGGCCGTGCCGCTGGTCTTCCATCTCTTTTTCCTGGGGACGATGGCGGTCTTCCCCCTGGCCGGTTGGACCCCCTGGCTGGTGGCGGTCTCGCTGGCGATGCTGGGGATCGGCCTCTGGGTGCACCTGGGCGTCGGTCGGCGGGCCTAGCGGCCCCCTTTCCCCCCTACCCGCCCCAGGAAACGGCCCTGGTCCACCACGACCCGCTCGTGGGTCGCCTCTCCCACCTTCTCCACCTTGTCCCACGCCTCGATATGGAAGGTGAGGCGGCGACCCTCCACCGCCACCAGTTCCGCCCGCGCCCGCACTTCCATCCCCACAGGGGTCGCCGCCAGGTGGTGCACGTCGATGCGAACCCCCACCGAGGTCCGTCCCGGCGGCAGGCTCCCCTCCAGGGCCGCCACCGCCGCCCGCTCCATCAGCGCCACCAGCGCCGGGGTGCCCAGCACTGCCACCGTGCCGCTCCCCAGGCGGGCGGCCGTCAGTTCGCGGGTCACCTCGCACACGGCCTCACCGGTCAACCCCGGCTCCAGCCCATCCATCCCTCACCTCACCGATGCGCTACCTTGCCAATGTGGGGACGATCGCCCCGAAGAGAGCGTAGAGATCCAACGCCACCCATCCGGCCGCCAGCGCGGCCAGCGCCAGCCATCGGCCCCAGTGGGACCACAGCGCCGCCAGGCCAAAGAGGCCGGCCAGCCCGAGGGCAGCCCCGAGGGGGACGAGCGGGAGGTCCCTCCGCACCAGGCCCCAGAGGACCAGCAGGACCGCCACCCCGCCCAGTCCCCCGGCCGCCCGGCGGGCCACGCGCGGGGAGAGGAGCCATTCCAGCCCCAGCGCCGCTCCCAGCGCCAGGGGGATCAGCGCCGGGAAGAGATACCGCCCCTGGTGTTGCACGAAGGTCAGGTTGTACCAGAGGTAGGAGGCCAGCGTCAGGAGGGTTGAGACCGCCAGCAACACCAGCCCGTCGACCTGGGAGGGAGCCAGACGGGGCCGCCGCCGGTCCAGGGACCAACCCAGGAGGCCCACCAGCGACAGGGCGGAGAAGAGGGCCAGGGCCAGGTAGAGAGGGGGATGAAGAGGCACCGTCATCCAGCCAAACTGGCCCCAGAAACTCTGGAAGGTGGTGCGGAAAAGCCGCCCGACCAGCCCTGCCCAGCCGTACTGGGCCAGCCACTCGGCGGTGCGGGGCTGCCCCGCCACCACCCCGTTGTGACAGGCCAGGCCCAGGGGGTCGGCCCAGCCATAGACGGCGACGTTGCGGGCCAGCCACGGCCCGACCAGCAGGGCCGCCACCAGGAGTACCAGACTGGCCTGCGCTGCCGCCCATCCCGGAGGCTGCCTCTCCCGCCGCGCCCGCAGCCCCACCGCTACGAGGGCCACCGGCAGCACCACATAGGCGGTGGTCTTGGTCAGCATCGCCAGTCCCACAAGAAAGCCCAAAGCCCAAAGCCCAAAGCCTGAGTTTTGGGCTTTGTCATCTGTCATCCTGATCACCACCCACAGCACCGCCCCTACCACCACCTCCGCCAGGGTGTCGTTGTTCACCCCCGCCGTCATCGCCAGGTGCTGGGGGAGGAAGGCGATGAGGGCGGTCGTCGCCAACGGCAGGGAGGGACGGTGGGGGAAGAGGGTGCGGACCAGGCCGTAGGCGATGACCAGCAGACCGACCCCCAACGCGACGGAAACCAGCCGCAGTGGGAGCAGCTCCCCGTCGAACAGGAGGTAGACCGGCGCGGCCAGCAGGTAGTAGAGGGGGGGCTGGTGGTCCTCGTAGGTCAGCGGATCGATGGAAAGATCGGGGGGGAACCGGCCCTCGACCAGCCGCCAGATGTAGGTCTGATCGTAGTCCCCCTCCTCCATCACGGGTAAGGCGGCCCTGCCGGTGATAGCGCGGATGTAGTTGTAGTGGGCGGGCTCGTCGGGGACCTGCCAGGCGGGGGTGTAGACGGCGTAAAGGACGCCCAGGCTGGCGTAGGCGAGGAGAATCAGGGCCAGGAAGAGACGGGAACAGCTTTTCATAGGCTCAATTGTACTGCGATCAGAAAGTCGTCGCGCCGGTGAAGTGGAAGGCGGAGAGCTTCAGCGCCGGCGCGCGCACCACCGAGAAGCCGGGACGCTCCCGGTGGACCTCCCGGCCCACCATCTCCACCCTCGCCAGCGCCTCCACGTAGCTCTGGA